>CAMBHC010000024.1 GCA_945866285.1 Candidatus Sulfopaludibacter sp. SbA3
CTCGTCCAGACGCCCGGTCCCGCGATCGTGATCGCGTCAAGCGGCATGGCCACGGGCGGGCGGGTCGTCCATCACCTGTTCGCGGAGTTGCCGTTCGAGCGCAATACCATCTTGTTTGTCGGCTACCAGGCGGCGGGCACCCGCGGCCGCCAGCTGATCGAGGGCGCCCACCACGTCAAGATGTACGGCCAGGAAGTGCCGGTGCGCGCGCGCATCGCGAAGATCAACGGCATGTCTGCGCACGCCGATGCCGGTGAGATCATGCGGTGGTTGCGGACGTTCCCGCGCGCCCCGAAGACCACGTACCTGGTGCACGGTGAGCCGCCCGCCCAGGCCGCGCTGCAGGCCCGCATCCAGAAAGAACTGTCGTGGACCGTGGAGATTCCCAGCCACGGCCAGACCGTCGAATTGCCGTTGTAGTTCACATGACTGACACTCGTCCGTACTTGCTCGAACAGATCGATGATGCCGCCGTTGTCCAGTTGTATGCTGATGGCTTCGACAAGCTGACGCTCAAGGAAAAGACCCTGGTCTGGCACTTGTGCCGGGCCGCGATCGCCGGTCGCGACATTTACTACGACCAACGCCACCGCCACAACCTGGGCATGCGCGCCCTGCTCGAGGGCGTCTTGAGGCACGCCGCCGGTGTGCCGGCCGACACGCTCGCGGAGCTGACGCGCTACACCAAGCTGTTCTGGCTCAACACCGGTCCGTACAACAACCTCACCGCGCGAAAGTTCCTGTTGAACCTCGATCGCGCGCGCGTGACAGAGGCGATGGAGATTGCCACGCGCAACGGCGCCGACTTCAAGCTCGACGCCGGCGAAACCGTTGGCGATCGTGTCGAGCGATTCGCGCGCATGTTCTTCGATCCGGATTTCGAGACCATGGTCACCAACAAGACCCCTGGCGCCGGCCAGGACATTCTGGCCTCGAGCATCAACAACCTGTACGACGGCGTCACGATGGCCGACCTCGAGGGCTTCAGCGAGCGCCACCCGTTGAACTCCCGGCTGGCCATGCGCGATGGCGCGCTCGTGGAAGAGGTCTACAAGGTCGGTGGCCTCTACGACGCCCAGATTCGCCGCATCGTCGGTCACTTGCGCGACGCGATGCCGTTTGCGCCACCGGCGCTGGGCAAGGCACTGGCAGCCCTGGTCACGTTCTACGAGACCGGTGAGGATGCCGACCGCGAGGCGTTCGACATTGCCTGGGTCCAGAATCGCGATACCGCGGTGGACACCATGAATGGGTTTATCGAGGTCTACATGGACGCCCGCGGCATCAAGGGCGCCTGGGAGGCGCTGGTCTACTACGCCAACCACGAACGGACCGAGAAGATCAAAGCGCTGGCGACCCACGCACAGTGGTTTGAAGACCATCTGCCGATCGATCCGAAATACCGCAAGCCCACGGTGCAGGGCGTGTCGGCGATGGCCATTGAGGTCGTGATTGAGATCGGTGAGTCGGGCCCGATTACCCCGATCGGCGTCAACCTGCCCAACGATCAGCGCATTCGCGAGGTGCACGGCAGCAAGTCGGTGTCGCTCTCGAACGTGCTCGAGGCGTATGAGAAGGCCCTGCCGACAACGTTTCGCCAGGAGTTTGCGTGGGACGATGCGGAGGCGGAGCGGGCGAAGACGTGGGGCGCGTTTGCGAGCGAGCTGACCACCGAGATTCACGAGGTGTTGGGCCACGGATCGGGCCGCATGGCTGATCAGATCGCGGTCACACCCCAGGAATTGCTGAAGGAGCAGTACTCGGCACTCGAAGAGTCGCGCGCCGACCTGGTGGCGTTGTATTTCGTCGCCGACCCGTACCTGGCGACGCTTGGCCTGGTGCCGGCGGACGAGCAGCAGGCTGTCGTGCAGACCGAGTACGAGGCGTATGCCCGCAACGCGCTGGTCCAGTTGCGGCGGGTCCGCGTCGGCGCGCAGCTTGAAGAAGACCACATGCGCAACCGCCAGGCGATCGTTCACTGGCTGCTGGCCAACACCAAGTCCATCGACGTGCGGCGCCGCGACAACAAGACGTATTTCGTGGTGAACGACACGGATGCGTTCAGGAGCGGCGTGGCGCGGCTACTGGCCGAGGTCCAGCGGATCAAGTCCGAGGGTGACTACGCGGCGGCTCGCGACCTGTTTGAAACCTACGGCGTGCATTTCGACCCGGATCTCAGGGACGAAGTCGTGGCGCGGGTCGATCACCTGAAGCTGCCGTCGTACACCGGCTTCGTAATGCCAAAGCTGGAGCCGGTGACTGACGGGTCGGGCACCATCACGGACGTGAAGATCTCGTATCCTTGCGACTTGGCGCAGCAGATGCTCGAATATTCGGAAAGTGGACCTGCTTCCTTTTTACGGACTACGTAAATCGATGCGAAAACTGCTACTCATACTCTTTTTGTGCGCCACCCCGGCCAGTGCGCAGTCCCTGCAAGAGCGGATGCTGCAGGCCGAAGATGCGCGGGCCACGACCGAGGCCGGCCTGGCGCCGCTGATGGAAGGCCTGAAGGGTTCTGGCCGGCGGACGGCGATCCGCGCTATCGGCCGCCTTGAGCGGCCTGTGATGATTCCGCTGGTCGCGCCGGCGCTCGATGATGGTGTCGGCATTCGCGCCGAGGCCGCCAACGCGTTGGCGCAGATGGCGCGGACGCCGGCGGCGGTGGTTGAGGTCCAGAAACTGCTGCTCAATCGCGCGGCCATTGATGCCAACCTCAACACCTGGGAGCCGTGGGGCGAGATCGCCGCCGCCCTCGGCCGGCTGCCGTACGACACCGCTGAGCAGGTGGCCGCCACCGAGGCGGTCTTGACGATTGGCTTGCCGTCACCCGATTCGATGAATGACGTGGATTCGGCGGCGCTCGTCGGGTCGGCGCGCGGCTTCGAATCACTGGCGCGGACCGTTCGCGCGAAGAAGCTGGCACCGCTCAACTCCCGAACGTGGGATCTGTTACGGTGGGCGGCCACCGCGCAGCGGCCTGCGGCCGATCCACGGTCGGTCCTGACGCGTCGCCTGGCCATGGCCGCCCTCGTCACCGGCAATCAAGTGACTGCGTCGGTGATCGAACGCGGTCAACTGGATGCAGATGGGGAAGTGCGCCGGCTCGCGACGGCGGGCCTGGCGACCGATGCCGCCATCAGCGAGCGCGACGTGCTGCTGAAGAAGGGGATGGCCGACATGGACGCGCGAGTGCGGCTCGAGGCGCTGCGCGGATGGGGCCGTCACTTGCAGGAGACGTCGTGCGCGCTGGTGCGCGCGGCCGTGAAGGACGCTGACGCCCACGTGCGGACACAGGCGATCGATCAGCTGGGCGCCGGCTGCCCGGCGTCGGAAGGATCATCAGAGCTGGGCGCGATCGTCGGCACGCTGTCGACGCAACCGCGTACCTGGCATGCGCCCGCGCACGCGCTGGTCTCGCTCGCGCGCACCGAACCCGCGGCTGCGGCCCGGGCCCTGCCGCTGTTTGTGGCGCATCCCACCTGGCAGGTCCGCATGTATGCCGCGCGCGCGGCGAGCGCCCTCGGGGCCGTTGATACCCTGATGGCGTTGATGGGCGATCCGGTCGACAACGTGCGCGAAGCCGCCCTCTCGGCCTTGATCGAGTTGAAACGCCCCGAGGCCGTAGCTGCGGCGATCGATTCGCTGACCCGCATTGACTACCAGTTAGTGCTGACGGCCGTCCGTGCGCTCTCAGACGTCGACCAAATAGTCGACGGCAAGACCCACGCGCCGACCGCGACCTCGCCGTTGCTCACCGCCCTCGGCCGCATCACCAAGGAGAGCAAGGACACCTCGCGTGACCCGCGTATGGCGATCCTCAATCGCCTGCAGGGTTACGGTGATGCCTCGCAGGCCGTGAACCTGGAGGGCTATCTCAAGGACTTCGATCCGGCCGTCGCCGCGAAGGCCGCCGAGATCCTGACCGCGTGGACGGGACGTCCCCGCGTGGCGGCGGCGCAGCCGCTCACCGGGCCTGCGGTCACGGTTGCCGCGGTCAACGCGGTGCGCGGCAAGACCCTCCGCGTCCACATGACCGGCACCGGGTCGTTCGACATCGCGCTCGACGTGGATGCCGCGCCGTTAGCGGCAGTGCGCGTGGCTCGTCGTGCCGGCGAAGGCTATTACAACGGCCTCACCTTCCACCGTATCGCCCTGAACTTTGTGATCCAGGGTGGCAGCCCCGGAGCCAACGAGTACATGGGCGAGCCGTTCTACATGCGTGACGAGCCGGGCCTGCACCTGCGGGGCACGGTGGGCATTTCCACGCGCGGCCGCGATACCGGCGACGCGCAGATCTTCGTCAACACGGTCGACTCACCGCGACTCAATCACACTTACACCGTGTTCGGCAGCGTCACGGCCGGCATGGACGTGGTTGATGGCATTCTCGAAGGCGATGTCATTCAACGCGTGGAACTGGTTACCCGCTGAATGACGTCGGCCCGCCTGCCAGCCAACCTGGCACCCAACGCGCTGGCGCGCGCCGTCGAGGACAAGCGCCGCCGTGGCGCCGTCATCGCCGACCTCACCGAGTCGAACCCGACCCGCGTCGGCCTGTCGTATCCACCGGGGCTGCTCGCCCCGCTGGCGGATCCGCAGGGGCTGACCTACGACCCGCAGCCGCTCGGCCGGTGGCCGGCCCGCGCGGCCGTGGCCGCCGACTTTCGCCGCCGTGGCATCGTGATTTCGGCCGACCGCGTGGCGCTCACCTCGAGCACGAGCGAAGCCTACGCGCTGCTGTTCAAGTTGTTCTGCGATGCCGGTGACGCGATTCTGGTGCCGCGCCCCAGCTACCCGCTGTTCGAGCACCTCGCTCGTCTCGAATCTGTCACAGCGCTGACCTACGATCTCGAGTATCACGGCACGTGGCGGATCGACATCGACTCGGTGCGGCGCGCCATTAGTCCGCGCGTCAAGGCGTTGTTGATCGTGTCGCCGAACAACCCGACCGGCTCGTTCCTGCATCGCGATGACCTCGCGGCCCTGTCCGAGATCTGCGTCGCCAACGACTGGCCGATCATCGGCGACGAAGTGTTCGCCGACTACGGTCTTGAGCCATCGCCGGCGGCCACGCCCGTGATGGCGGCCGGCGACGTGCTGACGTTCAGTCTCGGCGGCCTATCGAAGTCGGCGGGCCTGCCGCAGGTGAAGCTGGGATGGATTGGTTTCGGAGGACCCGCGGCCAAGGTTGACGCGGCGCTGGCGGCGTACGAGATCATCGCCGACACCTACCTGTCGGTGTCCACGCCCGTGCAAATGGCGGCGGCGTCGCTGATCGAGCACGGCGCTCTCGTGCGCGCGCAGATCCTGGCGCGAGTGCGGGAGAACCTCGCGACCTTGCGGTCGCTGGCGTCGGCCTATCCATCGATTGACGTGCTGCCGGTTGAAGGGGGATGGTCCGCGATACTTCAGGTGCCCGCCGTCCGCTCTGAAGACGCGCTGGTGCTCGAGTTACTGGACCAGGACGATGTCCTGGTGCATCCGGGATACTTCTTTGATTTTCCTCGCGAGGCATATGTCGTGGCCAGCTTGTTGCCACCGCCGGCCGTGTTCGGGCCGGCGATTACGCGCTTGCTGCGCCGCGCCTCAGCTGGACCCGCGGCATGATGCGGCGGCAGAGCGGCATCAACGTACCGCTGTTCGCCCTGACTTCCACGGAAAGCTGGGGCATCGGCGAGTTCCACGACCTGCCGATGTTTGCCAGGTGGGCGGCCGAAGCCGGGCAATCGCTCCTGCAGATCCTGCCGATCAACGAGATGTCGACTATCGAACGCTCGCCGTATTCGGCGATGTCGGCGATGGCCCTGGATCCGATCTACGTCTCGCTGCCGCAATTGGTCGACTTCGCCGGCCTTGGCGGCGAACTGGCCCTGGACGAGCCCGATCGTGCGACGCTGCTGGCGCTGCGCCAATCGCCTCGCATCCAATACACGGACGTGCGGACGTTCAAGGAGCGCTGGCTGCGCCGCTCGTTCGAGCGTTTCCTTCGCCTTGAGGTGTCCAGGGGATCGCCACGGGCCCTCCGCTTCGACCAGTTCATTGCCGACGAAGCCTGGTGGCTCGACGAGTACGCAGTGTTCCGCGCCCTGCACGCGCTGCACGACGAACTGCCATGGCACCTGTGGCCTGAACCGCTGGCTCGAGCCGATCCCGCGGCGGTGGCCGCCGCTCGCGAGGCGCTGCACTCCGAGATTCGTTACCGGATGTACCTGCAGTGGATTGCGGCGGAGCAGTGGGCTGATGCCAAGCGGCTCGCGTGGCCGGTTCGCGTCTTCGGCGACCTGCCGTTCATGAATTCCGCCGACAGCCCTGACGTGTGGGCGCGGCAGCACGAGTTCCGTTTCGACGCCACCATCGGCGTGCCCCCAGACGCCTTCAGCGAGACCGGCCAGGACTGGGGTCTGCCGCCGTGGCGGTGGGACGTGATGGCGAAGTCCGACTTTACGTGGATCCGCGCGCGCGCCCGCCGCTACGCGGCTCTCTATGACGGCTTCCGCGTCGATCACCTCGTCGGCCTGTATCGCATGTACATCAGGCCTCTCGACCACACCCTGCCGGCGTTCTTCGAGCCCGGTGATGAACCCGGCCAGGTCGCGCTCGGCGAAACCCTGATTGGCGTGCTCGGCGCCGGCCCGCCGGCGCCGGCATTGATTGCCGAAGACCTCGGCGTGATCCCCAACTTCGTCCGGGAATCGATGGCGCGGTTGGATCTGCCCGGCCTGAAAGTGCTGCGCTGGGAGCGTCACTGGGATCAGCCCGGCCAGCCGCTGATCGATCCCACCGGGTTTCCTGAGCGGTCGGTGGCGACGACGGGGACGCACGATATTGAACCGCTGGCGGCGACCGACGAGATCACGACCGATGAGCAGCGCGTGGCCGTGTTGCGATCGCTGTTGTCGGCCGGTTCGTCCCTGACCCTGATCCCGTTGCAAGACGTGTTCGGGTGGACCGAACGCATCAACCGGCCGGCGGTGGTTGACGACATCAACTGGACCTGGCGCCTGCCATGGCCGGTGGATACCTGGCTTGATGGCCCAGTGACCGTCGAGCCCGCCGATCGCCTGCGCGCCTGGACGCGCGACGCCGGCCGCTAGGCCTTAGCCACGAAGGCCGCCAAGCACACGACCGATGAGTGAGAACGAAACGCCTGCAGCCGAAGGTCCGGCGACCTGGAGCTGCCTTCGCCGCGCTCCGGTGGGGACAAACCTTTAGGTTTGTCCTTCCTGGAACTACACTCTTGACCGTGTTCCGTCGAATTGCGCTGGGCCTGCTGGTTGTCCTCACGGCGATCGGCTGCCGTCCCGCACCCGCACCGCCCGCCGACCAGGCCATCGTCATCCTGATCTCTATTGATGGGTGGCGCTGGGACTACCTGGAGCGGTTCGCACCGCCGACACTGTCACGGCTGGCGGCCGAGGGTGGTCGCGCCGAGGGTTTGATTCCGCAGTTCCCCTCGAAGACGTTTCCTAATCACTACACGCTGGTGACCGGCCTCACGTTGGCTCACCACGGCATTGTCTCGAACAACATGCGGGACCCGGTGATTCCCGGCCGATACTCGATGTCGAACCGCGACGTGCTGGCCGATCCCCGCTGGTGGGGAGGCGATCCGATCTGGAATACCGCCGAGCGCCAGGGCAAGGTAGCTGCCGCGATGTTCTGGCCAGGGTCGGAAGCCAGGATTGGCGGCCGGCAAGCGACCCACTGGCGCGCCTTCGACGACGATTTGCCGAACAGCGCCCGCGTGAATCAGTTGCTCGAGTGGTTGAAGCTGCCTGAGGGCAAGCGGCCCGCGTTTCTAACCCTGTATTTCAGCGACCTCGACAACGCAGGCCACGACTTTGGCCCCGATGCCGAGCAGACGCGCATAGCGGCCCTCAGCGTGGATCGATCGGTGGGCGACCTGGTAAAGGGTGTCGCGGCCGCAGGCCTGACCGATCGCGTGAATTACGTCATCGTCAGCGACCACGGCATGGCCGCACTGAGCCGCGACCGGATGATCGTGGTGGACGACTACCTCGATCCAGCGACCGCCGACATCGTCGACTGGGCGCCGGTGCTGGCGCTGGCGCCGAAGGACGGTGACGTCGAGAAGATGTACGCCGCGCTCAAGGACAAGCATCCGCACTTGCAGGTGTATCGCCGTGACGAGCTTCCAGCGGTGTATGGGCTCGCCGGGCATCCGCGGCTATCACCCATCATCGGGATTGCCGACGAAGGCTGGTTCATCACGTCGCGGACCGAAACGGGGCGATGGGATCGACACGAGCGCGACGCACCCGGAGGTACGCACGGTTACGACGCGCGTACGAAGTCCATGCAAGGACTGTTCATTGCCTCGGGTCCGCGCCTGCAGCGCGGACTCATCTTCAAGCCGTTCGAGAACATCCACGTGTACAACCTGATGTGTGCCGTGATTGGCATTCAACCCTCACAGAACGATGGCGACTTCGCCGTCGTTAAGGACATGTTGCGATAACCCATGGCGACGATGACACCCGCTCCGACCAGTCCCGCGTCCGATCGCATCACCCCTGCCGGATGGCGCATCGTGCTGCTGGCCAGTCTTGGCGGCACGCTCGAGTTCTACGACTTCGTCATCTTCGGCGTGTTCGCCCGCGACATCGCCGCGGCCGTATTCCCCAGCGCGTCGCCGATCGCGTCGCTGATGGCGTCGTTCGCGACGTTTGCCGTGGGCTACCTGGCGCGCCCGTTCGGCGGCATCGTGCTTGCCCACTACGGCGATCGCTATGGCCGGCGCACGGTGTTCCTGTGGTCGGTGTTCGTGATGTCGGCGGCGACACTGGGCATGGGCCTGGTGCCGTCCTATGCGCAGTGGGGCGTGGCGGCCAGTCTCTTGATGGTGGTGCTCAGGTTGCTGCAGGGCTTCTGCCTCGGTGGCGAGTTGCCCGGCGCGCTGACCTACGTCGTTGAGACCGCGCCTCGGATTGCGCCGCTCGTCTGCGGCGTGGTGTTCGCGTGCGTAACGATGGGTGTGGCCGCGGCAACGGCGGTGAGCTTGTCGGTGCGCACGTGGCTCGACCCGGCGCTGGTGCCCGTGTATGGCTGGCGCATCGCGTTTGTGATCGGCGGTCTCGGCGGCGTGCTCAGTTTCGTCCTGCGCCGCTCGCTCGAGGAGTCGTCTGAATTCGAGAAGATGCGCAGCCTCGCGTCGCGTCAGCCGTTCGTTGAGCTGCTGCGCACGCACCGGACGCATGTGCTGATCGGCTGCGCACTGATCGCCGGCACGGGTTGCTTCAACGGCTTGTTCTTCTCGCACATGCCGGCCTACCTGGCGGGAGTGCTGCAGTATGACCCGAAGCAGGCGGTGTTCGCGCAGACCGTCGGGGTCATCGCCTCGGCGATTGGCATCTTCCTCACGGGTTGGATTGGCGACCGCATCCCGCCGCGCTACTTACTGCGCACCGGCGTCACCCTGCTGCTGGTGTTCGCCTACCCGTTCTACGCGGCGTTGGAGTCGCGATCGGTCAACCTGACGCTGCTCCTTGTCCTGGCGGGATTGGCGGCCGGCCTCACCAACGGGTCCTTCGCCGTGTTGCTCACCGACTTGTTCCCCACGCGCATTCGCTTTACTGGCGTCGCGTTGGGCTTCAACGTCAGCTTCACGCTGTTCAGTGGCACCGCGCCGCTGGTCGCGACCTCCTTGATTGGCGGTACCGGGCAGATGGCATCGCCCGCGTTCCTGATGATGGCCTGTGCGCTGATCGCGCTGGTCGGCAGCTTGTGGGTCGAGCGTTATGGCGGCAACGTGATCAAGGCTCACTCGTGAACACACGCCGGATTCCCCGCCTCGGCTGGGACGTCACCGACATCGGTTATGGCATGTGGGGCATGGGCGGTTGGACGGGCTCAGACGATGCGTCTTCGTCCGCCGCACTGGACCGCGCGGTCGCCCTCGGGTGCAACTTCTTCGATACCGCCTGGGCCTACGGCGAGGGGCGCAGCGAGCGCCTGCTGGGTGACCTCGTTCGGCGTCACGCCGGGGTACGGCTGTTGACGGCCACCAAGGTGCCGCCGCAGGACCGCGTGTGGCCGGGCAAGGGGACCACGCCGGTCGATCGGGTGTTCCCGTACGAACACATCATCGAATACACCGACCGCAGCCTGACGAACCTTGGCGCCGAGGTAGTCGATCTCCAGCAACTGCACGTATGGGACGACCGCTGGGCGATTGACGATGGCTGGAAGCGGGCGGCTGAGGACTTGAAGCGCGCGGGCAAGATCCGTGCGTTCGGGATCAGCGTGAATCGCTGGGAGCCCGAGAACGTGCTCCACGCCCTCGAGACCGGGCTCGTCGACACCGTGCAAGTGGTCCACAACATCTTCGACCAGGCTCCCGAGGATGCGCTGTTCGATGTGTGCGCGAAGAAGGGCATTGGCGTGATCGCGCGTGTGCCGTTCGATGAAGGCAGCCTCACGGGCACGCTGACCGCCGCGACGCGGTGGCCTGACGGCGACTTCCGCAACATCTACTTCCAGGCGCCCAAGCTGCAGGAGACGCTGACTCGCGTGGCACCGCTCACGGCGCTGGTAGACGAGTGGGGCGAGCCCCTGCCCAGCGTCGCGCTGCGATTCATCCTGGCGCACCCCGCCGTCACGACCGTCATTCCCGGCATGCGCGCGTTAGCGAACGTGGAGGCCAATCTTGCGGTCAGCGGAATGCCGTTGCCGGCCGCTCAGATCACTGCCCTCCGTGCATTTCGGTGGGACCGCCAGCCCGACCACCGGCCCTGAACTGCCGGCTTTCGCTCATCAGGTACAATACGGCCATGCTGTCCCGTCCCACCGACTGGCCGACGAGCCTCGAGCGCTTCCGCTCGTTGGCCCGGACGTCTGCCGTCGTGGCGGGAGCCGTACTGGTTGCGTTCCACGGCTGGCTGTTTGCCTCGCAGATCGCCGCGGGCCGCCTTGAGGATCCATGGCTGGCCTTCCGTTGGACGGTCGCCGCCGGCCTGGTCGCGGCCCTCGCCGCGATTCGCCGCCGTGGCACCTCGGTCTGGAGCCGCCAGGGCATTGCCGTCTGGGTGCTGGCGGCGTTGCTGCACGGCCCCGCGGTGGCCACCGACTTCAGCGACTCCATCAACTCACTGGCGCTGCCCGAAACCGTGGCGACCGTCGTCCTGCAGTTGGCATCGACCACGGTCCTGGCCATCACGCTGTGGATGCTCGCCGGCTTGCTCGCGCGCCGCGACCGTCACGCCCGGATCTACGCCGGCCTCGTGGCCGCTTCGTCCCTCGCCGGCATTTTCGGTGACGGCTTCTCGCCGCAGTACTCCTCTCGACCGCCTCCGCGACAGATCTAAGAGCTCGTTCCTTTAACTCTTAAATCGATTTCTTTTGAACTCTGTACGTAGGAGTTCGCGGAGCTGTGTATGTATAGGATTCTTGTGTTCTTGTTTACCGCGGCGTTGTTTGCCGCCACCCCAGTGCTCGCCGGCACCATTCGCGGCACCGTTTTAGATTCGACCGGCGCCGCCGTTCCGGCCGCCCGCGTTGTTCTTCACGCGGTTGCCACCGGCCAGGAAACCGTGGTCGAGACCGACCAGGAAGGGCGCTATCGCTTCGATGCGCCGGCGGTCGGCACCTACCTGGTGATCGTGACGCGCGGCGGCTTCTCCGAGGTCGCGCGCACTGTCATCGTCGAACAGGTGGAGTCGGACCTCGACGTGCCGATGTCGCTGGAAGTTGGCGTGCTCAGCGCGGAAGTGAGCGTGACGGCCAGCCTGTCGGAACGCGAGGTGCGCCAGATTCCCCTGCACGTCGAAACCATCTCGAAGGCAGCGGTCGAACAGGCGAACACGATATCAACGGGTGACGCGTTGACGACGGCCGCCAACGTGACGCCGGTGGGCAACGGCCCATTTGGCGTGCGTCCTCGCCTGCGTGGCCTCGATTCGACGCGCCTGCTGGTGCTGGTGGACGGCGAACGCCTGAACACCGCCCGCCAGGCGACCGACCGCACCGGTGCGGAAGTGGGCCTGGTCTCGCCAGACTCGGTCGAGCGCATGGAGATCATCAGCGGCGCGGGCACGGTGATGTACGGCTCCGATGCGCTCGCCGGCACCATCAACATCATCACCAACGAACCGGTGTTCACGCCGACCAAGCAATTGGTTTACGGCTTCAACGGCTTCTACAGCTCGAACGAGTCGGGCATGCGCGGCACCGCGACGCTCGGTGCGACGACGCCGCGATTCACGTTCCGCGTGCAGGCCTGCGCCGAGAATTACGACAACTACAAGGCCGGAAAGTTCGACGTCGAAGACACGCGGCCCTACTTCGCCAATGGCACGCTGAAGCAGGTCGACACCATCGACACCAACTTCGGTTTTGCTTTCAAGGCCTTCCCCGACCCGTTCAACGCGCCCTACGTCCGCACCGATAACGAAATCCTGAACTCGCAGGCGGAAGGCAAGTTCGTCAACGCCTCGTCTTTGATCAAGCTCGGTGACCGCCGCTCGCTGCGCATCCGCTACCAGAGCCGCCGCATGACAGACGTGGGCTTCCCCGACTTCGAGCAGCCGTACTTCTTCAACGACACCGCGCTGCCTTACAGCAACCTCGACCGCGTTTCGGCGCGCTACGAAGCGCAGGCCGTCACGCCCTGGCTCGCCAATCTCTCGTTGTCGGCCCATTTCCAGCGCACCGAGCGCCTGCTGCGGACGACGTTGCCGGTGCAGTTCCCGGCGCCGACGCCAGTGGCCTTCTTCCCGATCTCGGTCTTGCGCCTCGACATCCTGTCGGACACCGAGCAGCGCGTCTCGACGCCGGGCGTCGACCTCCACGCCGTGTTTGTGCCGGCGAAGAACCACCTGCTGACCGCGGGTACGACCTTCTATCGCGACAGCAGCAGCGACCAGCGCACGACCTCGACGACGACGTCGCTGGTCGGCCAGGTCGTGATGGGGGCGCGCGGTCCGGCGGCCGCGGTGCTGCCGTCGCCTATGGCGCTGGGCCCGGCGTCGATTGCGCATCCCGTCCGCGTCCCGGACGCGAGCCTGCGCGACATCGCGGTGTTCGCCCAGGACGAGTGGCGCGTGCGCCCGTCAGTGTCGGTGATCGCCGGGTTGCGCGGTGACTTCTACACCGTGATCACCGAGAACACTCCCGGCTACGACGTCGTCAGCGTGGTCGGCAATGCCAAGCCGGCCATCGACCCGTCGACGTTGCCCAACCCGGCGGGGACGACCACCTCGCGTAACGCCCTGACGGGCGACATCGGCATCGTTTCGAACACCGACGGCGCGATCAATCCGTTCGTCCGCTTCGGCCGCAGCTACCGTCACCCGAACCTTGAAGAGATGCTGTTTGCCGGTCCCGCGACGACCGGCAGCATTGTGCCGAACATTACGGTGGAGCCCGAGACCGGCAACAACTTCGATGCCGGCGTGAAGTTCCGTGCCGGCAAGGTGTCGGGCGGCGCGTACTACTTCCTGAACCAGTACCAGAACTTCATCGCGCAGGATTTGGTCGTGGCGACCAATGCGTCAGGCGCGCTGACGCAGGCGACCAACTATGGCGACGTCCGCATCACGGGCATCGAGATCTCGGCGGCGGCGCCGATGGTGTTCCGCCCCGGCGTGCTGACGGTGACGGGCGCGGCGGCGTTTACCCGCGGCACCATCACCGACGGCGTCAACCCGCTCGATAAGAGCTCGCTGGCTGGCACGCCGTTCGACAACATCACGCCGGCGAAACTCATCATCAACGCCCGCTTCACCAAGTCGAGCGGACTGTGGTGGGCGGAATACGGCCTTCGCAGCCAGGCCGAGGTCACGCGCGTGGCCGAGACGTTGCTCGACTCGCCGTTCCTGATCGCGCAGGATCTGCAGTCGCTCGGCGGCTTCAACGTGCAGCGCGTCGGCCTCGGCATTGGCCTGGGTCGCGGACGTGATCGTGCCAGCCTGGTGTTCGCGGTCGAGAACCGGCCCGACGCGTTCTACCGCGAGCAGTTCCAGTTTGCGCCGGCCAGGGGCCGGAGCTTCACCATCGGTCTTCGCGTGGGTGCATTCTAAATGGGCGGCTCCGCGTCGCTCGTTCATTACGTTCCGGTCGTCACCACGATTCTCGCGGTGCCGTTTGCACTCGAGATCTACCGCCGCTATCGCGAACACCCCGACCGCCTGCACCTGTTGTGGTGGGCGATCGGGATTGCGACCTACGGCGTGGGAACGTTTACCGAAGCGACGACGACGTTGGTGGGCTGGAATGAGCCGACGTTTCGGGCGTGGTACATCTCGGGGGCGCTGCTGGGTGGCGCCCCCCTCGCCCAGGGCACGGTTTACTTGTTGCTCGGCAAGCGGACCGCGCACGTGCTGACCGGGCTGCTGATCGCCTACGTCGTCATCGCCTCGGTATTCGTCGTGTTGTCGCCGATCGATTACTCCCAGGTCGAGGCGCACCGGCTCACCGGTCGCGTCCTGCAGTGGCAGTGGGTGCGGGCCTTCAGCCCCGTGGTCAACCTCTACGCCGTCGTGTTCCTGATTGGCGGTGCCATTCTCTCGGCGCTTCGCTACTCCGCCGATCCGTCGACGCGTCATCGCGTCTACGCCAACGTCCTGATCGCCGCCGGTGCCATCCTTCCCGGCATTGGCGGCACCGCCACCCGCATGGGTTACGTCGAGGTGCTGTACGTCACGGAACTGATCGGGCTGCTGCTGACCTGGACGGGCTATCGCATGAGCGTGCGGCCGGCGCAGGCGCAGTTCGCGACCTAGCGCGTCACCGCGAACCTCA
>CAMBHC010000025.1 GCA_945866285.1 Candidatus Sulfopaludibacter sp. SbA3
GCGTCGCAGGAGATGCTGCCAGGCACGGCACGGCCCCTCATCGATCCCAACGCGCCAGCCACCACCAGCGGCTACATCTGCCCGATGCATCCCAACGAGGTGAAAGCCGAGCCGGGCACGTGCAGCATTTGCGGCATGACCCTGGTGCCGGGCGACCCCATGGCGACGGCCGACTATGTCATGCGCGTGACGATGGCGCCGCGCGCGCCGAAGCCGGGGCAGGGCGTCAAGTTCCGCTTCGCGGCCCTGCATCCGCTCACCGGCGCCATGGTGACGGAGTTCGCCGAAGTCCATGACCGGCTGTTCCACCTGTTCATCGTCAGCCGCGACATGTCGCAGTGGTTTCACGTGCATCCGGAGCGGCAAAAGGACGGGAGCTTCACCCTGGAGCACACGATTCCGACCGCTGGACATTGGGCGCTGTTCAGTGACTTCATGCCGATCGGTGGCGGCCCGCAATTGATCGTCACGCCGTTCTCGACCGCCGGCTACGAGGGCGACCTCACGGCATCTGTTCCGTCGCTCACACCCGACACGTCGTACTCCAAGTCGGCCGACGGCGTGACCGTGTCACTGCAGGTGACGCCCGCCAAGCTGATCTCCGGCGAAGAGACCGACATCCCGATTCATTTCACGGACGAGAAGACCGGCGAGCCGGTGAAGAACCTGCAGCGCTACCTCGGCGCCTTCGGTCACGCGATGATGCTGAGCGAAGACATGACCGAGCACGTGCACGCGCATCCGGAAGAGATGCTCGAAGGCACGGCGATTACGGAGGGTGGTGGGCCGGATCTCACCTTCCACGCGCTGTTCCCCAAGCCAGGCGTCTACCGCATCTGGCTGCAGTACCAGCGGAACAGCAAGCTGTCGACGATTCCGTTTACGGTACGAGTGACGCGGCCGGGCGAGACGCTGGCCGCGCCGTAGCGACGCGCAGGAGAGGCCTAAACGCCGTCACCGATAACGCCGGCTGCGCGCGCAGTGGCGTGGAGCCGGGGTTGTCGTAATACGCGGTCACCGTGAGGCGGGTCCCCGCCGGAAAGGTGATCGGTTCCTTGAAGACGTAAGACGAGGGCCAGTCAGGCCGGTAGTCTTTCAACCACAGCAACGGTTCAACCACACCATCGGGACGAAGCGCGGTCACTTCCACCGACGCCGCACCCGCGCCCAGGCTGGGCCATAGCGCCGCAGCGGTCGTCGCGGCCTTCAGCGTGAGCTCGGTGCGCACGCGCTCGCGCGTCTTGCCTGCCGCCACCGTCACCGCAGCCGCGCTGATCTCGAGCGGTGACGCCACTTGCGCGGGCTTGTCGGCTGAAAAATAGAAACCCAATTCACCGGCGCCGCTCGCTTCTTCAAACGTGCCGCGGTAGCCGATCTCAACCGCGACTTTGCCGCCGGCCGGCAGCTGGATCGCCACGCCCGCTGGCATGGCACTGACGGGATGCGTCGGCGTCCACGTGCCCAGCCACTGTCCGGTGCGCAGTTCGTAGACCGCGGCGTAGCGGACAATGCGTCGATCGGTGAAGTTCAACTGCATCGACGACAACCACTTCGCCTGCGTCAGGCCGGTCGCCACCTCGATTCGCGACGTGCGGTCTTGTGAATTGGCCGCCACCTTCTCGCTGGCGGCTACCGCCAGCACGGTGTTTGGCTCACCGTGCTCCCACCCGCTCAACGACGGAATGATCACGGCCGGTTTGTCTTCGTCGGCCAGCAGCACGCCGCTCGGCGCACCACCATCGGCCCACGACGTGATCAGGCTGACTTCACGTGCGGTCAGGCTGACATCGTTCGAGAAGTGGCCGTAGCCGTTCACGGCGCTCCAGGGCGGCATCTTCTTCTCGAGAATTTCTTCCTTGATCGCCACGGCCCACGGTCGCGCGTCCTTGTAGGTAGTCAGCGACATCGAGACGTTCGCTTCGGTGTGGCACTGGAAGCACTTCTTCTGGAAGATCTGCGAGACTTCGCGGTTAAAGACGACGCTGGTCGTAATGCGCCCGTGCGTTGAAACAGCCTCCGGCTGGAAGTAGGGCCAACCGGCCACCACCAGCCCGAGCGCCAGGACCCCTGCGAGTCGCGTCTTCCACCACATTGGAATATCTTACCGCTGCCGGATCACTGTTGCTGGGTCGCCGCAGCGGTCGCGTTGGCGCCAGCCGACCAGGGACCGATGGCGCCCATCGAGTGGCCGTTCAAGCAGATGCGCGACTCGTCCACCTTATAGGTGGCCTTCATCAGGCGAAGGACTTCCAGCCCGTCTTTCTCGCTGGCGTCGCGGGTGCCAGGCCGCAGCCGCGCCCGTGGCACCGTGGCTGTTTGTAACACCATGTAACGTAGTTTCGGGTTAGGATTCCTTGGCCTAAGGAGGGTCTACAGATGAAGTTGATTCTTAAAGCCAATGCACTGGTTATCGCACTTGCCCTGCTCGTATCCGCCACGGTCCTCGCGCAGGCCACCAGCGTCACCGGCGAGTGGGCGTTCAGCGTCACCACCGACCAGGGTGCCGGCAATCCGATCCTGACGTTCAAACAAGATGGCGAGAAGCTCACCGGCAAGTACGCCGGCCAGTTGGGCTCCGCCGATCTGACGGGAACCGTGAAGGGCAACGCTATTCACTTCACCTTCACGCTCGACGTGCAGGGCCAGCAGGCGCCGGTCACCTATGACGGCACGATCGAGAAGAACACCATGGCGGGAAAAATGGACATCGGCGGCATGGTTAGCGGGACCTTCACCGCCACCAAGAAGTAGTCCAACAAGGAAAGAGATGGGCAAGCCGCCGCCCGCAAATGACGTGCTTCTTCGTGTCCTTCGTGGTTGACGTTACGTGTATCCTGTCGGGCGGATGATTGCCCGGATGATGGCCCGAGTGGGCCTGGTCACGCCTGAGCAGCGCGCCTGGGCGTGGTACGACTGGGCCAACTCCGCCTTCTTCACCACGGTCGTCACCGCGGTCTTCCCTGGGTTTTACGCCTCGTATGCCGCCGCCGGCATGGCCCCGGCGGAAGCGACTGCCCGCTTCGGCCTGGTCACCACGGTATCGATGGCCACCATCGCCATCTCGGCGCCCGTCCTGGGCGCCTTCGCCGATTACAGCGGCTCCAAGAAGCGCTTGCTCGCCCTGTTCATCGCCATCGGCGCGACCGCGTGCGCGTCGATGGTGTTCATTGGTGAGGGCGACGTCGGCCTGGCATCGCTGCTGTTCTTCATCGCCAACATCGGCGTGTCGGGCTCGATCGTGTTTTACGACTCGCTGCTGCCACACGTCGCGAAAGCCGAGGAGACCGACCGTGTGTCGTCGGCCGGTTATGCGATGGGCTACATCGGCGGCGGATTATTGCTGCTGATCAACCTGGCGTGGATTCTGCAGCCGGCGATGTTCGGCTTCAGCGGCACGGTGCCGGCCATCAAGGCGTCGTTCTTTGCGGTGGCCGTGTGGTGGGCGCTGTTCTCGCTGCCCATCTTCCGGACAGTGCCCGAGCCTTCGACCCGCGCCAAGCACGCCGACGAGTCCTCGGTCGCCATCGTCGCCGCCTTCGCCCGGTTAGCGACGACGTTTCAGGAAGTGCGGAAGTACCGCAACGCCTTCCTGCTGTTCATCGCCATGCTGCTCTACCAGGATGGCATTCAGACCATCATCCGGATGGCCGGCGTCTACGGCGCGGAAGTCGGCGTCGAGCAGACCTCGCAGATCGCGGCGTTTGTGATGGTGCAATTCCTCGGGATCCCGTTCTCGTTCCTGTTCGGATCCCTGGGCGTGCGCATCGGCACCAAGCGCGCCATCTTCATTGCCATCTCGGTCTACGCGCTGGCCACCCTGCTCGCCTACTTCATGACTACCGTCACCCACTTCTTCATCCTGGCGGCCATGATCGCGACGGTGCAGGGCGGCGCGCAGGCCCTGAGCCGCGCGCTGTTCTCGCGCATGGTTCCTGCCGACCGGACATCGGAGTTTTTCGGATTCTTTGCCGTCGCCGAACGGTTCGCGACGGTGCTCGGTCCGCTGGTCTTCACCCTGAGCGTCACACTCACCGGCAACAGTCACGCGGCCATCATCGCGAGTCTCGGGTTCTTCATCGCCGGCGCGTGGGTGTTGAGCCTCGTGAACGAAGAAGAGGGAATCCGGGCGGCCCAAGCCTAAAGAACTTCAACACGAAGGTCACGAAGGATTTTGATTGGTATGTCTACGATTCAGCGACGGTTTGTCAATCGAGGGGTCTAAGCTGGCAACAGTGATGACCGTTGTTCTCGCGGGAGGATCCGGCTTTCTGGGCAGCCGTCTGCGGGCTCATCTCGAGCGCGATGGGCACCGCGTGCTCAACCTCACCCGTTCGCCCCGCGCCAATCGGGCTGGCGACCTCCCCTGGCAGCCAGACGGCCCGCCCGAACGGCTGGCGCCTCACCTCGAAGGCATCGACGCCATCGTCAATCTCGCTGGCGAGAACATCGCTGGCGCGGCGTGGAGCGATGCGCGCAAGGCGGAGCTGCGGAACAGCCGCCTGGCGGCGACCCGCAGCATTGTGCGAGCCATGGCCGCCTGCGACCGGCCACCAAAGACGCTCGTCCACGGCTCGGCCGTCGGCTATTACGGCGCGCACGGCGACGAGATGGTGACCGAGCGAACGCCACCCGGGTCTGAC
Organism: Candidatus Sulfopaludibacter sp. SbA3; assembly: GCA_945866285.1. Taxonomy (GTDB): domain Bacteria; phylum Acidobacteriota; class Vicinamibacteria; order Vicinamibacterales; family UBA2999; genus 12-FULL-67-14b. The sequence continues at coordinate 4,641 of CAMBHC010000025.1, forward strand.
TTTCTGGCGCAGCTGTGCGTGGACTGGGAGCAGGAAGCGCGGGCGGGTGGGTCAACGAAGACGCGCCTGACCATCATTCGCTCCGGCCTGGTCCTCGGCGCCGGGGGCGGGGCGCTCAAGAAGATGCTGCTGCCCTTCAAGCTGGGACTGGGCGCCACGCTCGGCGCAGGCGATCAGTACATGCCGTGGATCCACCTCGACGATTGGGTGGCGATGGTGACGTGGCTGATCAGTGCCGATCGCGCGGCCGGCGCGTTCAACGCCTGCGCGCCTACGGCAGTGACCAACCGCGACTTTACGCGCACGCTCGGCCGGGTCCTGCGGCGACCCGCGGTGTTTCAAGCCCCGGCGTTCGTGTTGAGAATGGCAATAGGCGAAATGTCGAGCATGCTGCTGACCGGTCAACGCGTGATTCCCGCAGCGGCAGAAGAGATGGGATTCCGTTTTGCCTATCGAGAACTCGAACCGGCCCTCCGGAGTCTAAATCTCTAATGAGAAACGCCCTGGTCGTTGTTGCCCTCTCGATTGCCACCCTGTCGGCACAGTCCTCTGACGAAACCAGGCGCATCAACGATGCGGTGCTGGTGCTCCAGGAAATCATGGCGGCCGGCGACAAGGCCGTCCCGCAGAGCATCATGGAGAAGGCCGCGGGCATCGCGGTGTTCCCCTCGCTGCTCAAGGGCGGGTTCGTGGTGGGCGGCCAGCGCGGCCACGGCGTGCTGAGCGTGCGCAACAAGAAGGACGGCACGTGGTCGGCGCCGGCGTTTCTCACCATCACCGGCGGCAGCATCGGCGCGCAGATCGGTGGCCAGGCCGTTGACCTGATCCTGATTGTGCAAAATGACCGCGGCCTGGAGCAGTTGGTCAAGAACCAGTTCAAGTTGGGCGCCGAGGCTGGTGTCGCCGCCGGACCGGTTGGCCGCGAAGCCGCCGCCGCCACCGATATCCAGATGCGCGCGCAGATTCTCAGCTACTCACGCGCGCGCGGACTGTTCGCCGGCATTACGTTGAACGGCGCCACCATCCGCCAGGATCGCGATGCCAACGAGCGCTTCTACGGCACCGCGTATCGGACGGGTCAGATTGTGTTTGACGGGCTCGGCGGCTCGCCCGCATCGGCCGCGACGTGGCGCGAGGCGTTAGCGAAATACGCCAAGTGAGCGAGATGGCTTGGAGGCTTGGAGGTCTGGGGGCTTGGGGCTTGGAGACCCTCGGAACCCAGGCCCCCAAGTCTCCAAGCCCCCAGGACCTGCAAGTTACAAGATGTTCGGGGCGCCCGTGCGGTAATCACCGCCGAGCACGCTGACCGAGTTCGACCCCAACCAATTGTCGAGGATCTTGGCGTAGACCGATCTGAAGTCGGTCTCGTACTTCACGTCGCCGGCGCTGTTCTCGAGCGTCGGGTTGGCAGGGTCGGTGTTCAGGTTCGGCGCGGTGCCGAAAATGCCGCCGCGCACGCCGCCGCCGAGCACCATCATGTTGGCGCCGGCGCCGTGGTCGGTACCCTGGCTGCCGTTCTCGGTGATGCGCCGGCCAAACTCCGAATACACCAGCACCAGCGTGTTGCTCAACATGCCCTGCGCGCTCAAGTCGTCATAGAACGCCTTCAGGCCATCGTTGAGCGAGGCCATCAGGTTGAAGTACGAGCCCTGGTTCACGCCTTGCGTGGCGTGGGTATCGAAGCCGCCGGTCTGCACCCAGAACACCTTGGTGCCGATCTGTTTGTTCATGGCCCCGGCGACTGCGGTGAGCGCCTGGCCAAAGCCGTTGTTGGGATAGGTGTTGGCCGGCCGGTAAGTGGCGACGGTCGCCACCCGGTCAAGCGTGTTCATGGCCGCCTGCGTCTGTGAATTGACGAACGCCAGATGCGGACGGTCAACCGGGATGTGCGACGAGATGCGGGTCTGCGCCGTACGTTCGTAGGTGGCCTCGACGCCGGTGTTCGGGCTCGAGAACGCGTAGGTCGCCGGGCTGGTGATCGCCGGCACGCCGACCAGGCGGGCCATGAGCGGCCGCGGGGTTTCGCGCTGCGTGTTCCAGGCAATGAGTGGATCGACCGGCATGGTCTGGCCATCCAGATACCGGCCAAGCCAACCCGTGCCCGACGTGTTGGTCACGCTCGCGGTGCCCCAGATGTCGAAGCCGGTGAAGTGCGAGCGGCTCTGGTTGGCGTAGCCGGTGCGCTGAATCACCGCCAGCCGGCCCGCGTCAAAGATCGACTTGAGGCCGGTGAGCCGCGGGTGCAGGCCCAGCGCGACGCCAGAAGAGTCGGTGCCGATCTGCAACACGTTGGCGGCCGGAATCGCAATCGTCGGCCGCCGCACGGTGTAGTTCGGATCGAGGTACGGAACGATCGTGCTCAGCGAGTCGTTGCCGCCGCTGAGATACACCACCACGAGGTTGCGCGCGGCCGAGCCTTGCGCGAACGCGATATCGCAAATCGCCTGCGGCGCCGCAAAGCCGAACGTGAACGCGGTGACGCCGCCCTTGACGAACTGTCGTCGTGAAAATGACATGGCGTCCCCTTAGTTGAACTGATACTCGCCCGAGCCAACGATCAGGCGGGCAAGACCTGGCACACGGGCTTGCAGTTGCGCGTCGGTACCGGTCCATGCGGTGGAACGCAGGTAGTCCGTCATCGCGCTGGTGGCGGTGGAGGTAAAGCCGATGTTCGGGAAGCGCGCGAGCATGTACTGGAGCACGCGGTCCGGCGAAGCTCGGTACGGCTGCGCGTCGCGGGCCAGGTTGAACCGCTGGTTGGCCGCCAGCGTGGCGGCGAAGTTCATGCGCGTCAGCATGGAGGACGTGGAAATCCAGCCGGGGCCGAGTTCCCAGCCGTTCACGTCGGGCGGCTCGTACATGTGCTGGCCCATGTTGGACAGCGGCGTCAGCGCGGTATTCACCGAGAGGCCGGAGAATCCCATCTCCTTGATGGACCGGACCGTGAACTCAAGCGGCCATGAGTAGCGCTGGAAGAAGTTGGCGGGGTTGCGGAACTGCGACGAGTTGAACAACGTGCGCAGGACCGCCTTGATGTTGTAGTTGTTCCCCAGGTAGCTCTGGGCCATCGCAGTGACCAGGGCGGCGTCGGGCTCGGACGTCTCGTTGACGAAGAACTTGTAGAGCTTGGTGGCCAGGCGCTGCGCCGTCGCGGGATGGCGAGCCAAGGCGAGGATCAAGTCCAGCGAATCCTGTTCCCCCGCCGCCGCGGCGCGGGCCGGTATCGTCTTGCCCCCGTTCGGGTAAATGGCAAAGGTGAACGTCTTGGCGTTGGTGTCGTGATCGGCCGCCCGATAGAGGAACGTGTAGTAACTGCTCTGGGCATCATTGCGATCGCCGGCGACCTGCCAGTTGTAGCCGGTAAACACACGCGCGGCCGCATACACGTCAGCTTCGGTGTAGTGACCGATGCCGAGGCTGAACAACTCCATGATCTCGCGGCCAAAGTTTTCCTGGGGCCGGGTCCGGGTGTTCAACTGGCTGTCCAGCCAGTACACCATGGCCGGGTGTTTCGCCATGGCCATCAGCATGCCTGGAAAACTGCCCGTTGCGAACTCGCGCAGCACCTGGATCTGTCCGGCCGGGCTGCCCGGGAGACTGTTCGGATCGTTATCCATCAACCGCGTCGCGCGCTCCTGGCCGACAGCACCAGCAAGCTTCGAGTACGCGGTGGCGAAGTGGTTGTGCCAGAACAGCGCCATCTTCTCTTCCAGCGGACGCTGCGAGTGGATCATCCGGAACAACCAGCGCTGACGCGCGTCGTTGATCAGGGTGTTGGGAGAAAACGGATTGCCGGACGAAGTCGTGATGCCGACGTAGGCCGGGTTGCCGATCTTCGAGTCGTGATCCGTGGATGCCGACTCGTAGTTAAGCAAGCGGTCGATCACGGTATCGATCGAGACGCCCGCCCAGGAGGCCAGGTCGGCCGGACTCGCGCCGAACCCCATTCGCCGAAGGATGTGTTCAAGCATCGGATTCCTACATTATCTCGGTCTGAACAGTCTCCACCATTACTTTTATAGACAAAGCCTGACGCCGATTACGGAATCGTCATTGCCCACACTGGTGTGCAATGTTGAGCACTGGCGCATTAGACCCCGGTGGGCGGCAGAGGGTTTAGCGAGGCCCGGACAAACTAATCAAGTTCGCCATCAGGCGAAATGCACCATCGGTGCCCGCCGGCAGCTGGCGCCACAGGCCGATGCCCACGTAGAGCCAGCGGCCCTGGCCCACCTTGGCTTCGACCAGCGCGCCGCGCTTGGCGCCCTTGTTATAGGCGAACGGCTCGGCGAACTCGATCAGGTCCTGATACTGCGGATCGCGGCCGGCTTCATCCAGGAAATACAAGCCACGTTCCTGAACCCAGCCCGCCCAGTCGGCGCGGCCAATCGCGTTCGGCGTGTTGAACACCGGGTGCTGCGGCTGCAGCAACTTCATCTCGGCGTTCTCATCGGTCACGCGCTCACGGCCGACCTTCGCGGCAAACGGGCCGTACTGCGCATCGTTGAACTCGAACTTGTTGTACTGCACGATCACCGTGCCGCCGGCCTTGGCATAGTCGAGCAGCCGCTGGTTGTTGGCGCGCAGATCAACGCGGCGCTCATATGCGCGCACGCCGGTCATGATCACGTCGTAGTGGCTCAAGTCGCCCCACGCCAGTTCTTCGGCGTTGATCAGCGTGAGCTTGACGCCCAACTGGATCAGCGCGGCCGGCACTTCGTCGCCGACGCCCATCACGTAGCCGAGGCTCAAGTTGGGCTTCACGTTGACGTCGAGCGCCTTCACCACCACCTGGGGCGCGCTCAGCACATGACGACGGGTCGTGTGCGGATACTCGACCACCTGGTAGCCCTGGTTGAAGGTCCCGGTGCCGCTCTTGACGACCGCGTTGACCTTGAACTGGTTGCCGCCGGGCTTCATTGCCGCCGACGCCAGCACCGCCGCCGCGGGCGGCTGCAGCGCGAAGCGCACGGTCGCCGATTCGTCCTCGCGCGAGAAGCTCACCGGCTGGGTGGGCGGCGTCACGCGCCAGCCCTGTGGAATCTCCAGCATCACGTCAGCGGTCGCCGCGCCCTTGGCGTGGTTGGTCACCGTCACGCGGACGTCTTTGCTGATCGGCGTCGCTGACTTGAGCGGCACAATCACCGTATCGGGCGTCGTCGCCACCGCAAATGCGGGAACGACCGTGATTTCCTGGCGCTTCTCGCCGGCGAAGATGTCGGTGTCCGTGCGCGCCTGGATCGGCAGCGTGATCGTGAACGGCGTGTTGTCCACCGTCATGGTGAACGTCGCGGTGTAGGGTGTCGGCCGGAACGGCAGGCCGAACGGCACGTCGGCATCGAACACGTAACGCGCGCCCTGCGTGCCCGTGTGGAAGTGCGCGGCGGTTAACCGCGCATCGGCCGGCACCGTCACGGTCTTGTTGCAGTTGCGCGACGCGCCTGGCGCCAGCGCCGACGAAGCCTCGCACGCTACGACAGGTGACGCACCAAAGCCGGTGGTGGCGATCGCTACAGCCACCGCAGCCTTGCCACGATTGGCAGCCAACAGGTCCACCGCCAACGGCTGCCCCGCGACCACCAGGCCATCGCGCGCCACGGCGTCGATGCGGACATCGGTCGCCAGCATCAGGGCCTTGGCAAACTGTGGTTCTTTCTGCGCCAGGCGGAAATCGATCTCGTATTTCGCGCTGTCCGAGAGTGCCGAGGATGCGAGCCACGACCGCACGTCGCGAAGCGCCTTGAGGCCGCGCGTGAGCGGCGCCACGGCGGCAGATTCGCCGCCGGCCGCCATGGCCTGCCGCGCTTCGGCCACGGCCGCGCTGATGCGATCGAGTCCCGTGCCCAGATCCGCGGGAGCGCCTGACGCGAATGTCAGCAAGCTGCGCAGGCTGGTATCGACGCCGTCAAACACTTCGCGATCGGTGCGGGCGACGCCGCCATCAAGCACGGTGTCGCGCAGGCGATAGGCGCGAACGCCGCCGGGGCCCCCGCCGCCACCAAACCCGCCACCACCACCCGTCGACGCCGGCAACGCCAGCAGTTGCGACATCCCCTGGCACTTGTGCATGCTGCGCGCTTCGCTCGCGAGCTCGTTGTACGTCCGGCCGAGGACCGGATCAAATGAATCGCCGCCGGCAAACTGCAACATCGTCGGCGCTTCGTCAGCCGCGGTGCCGACCTGGCCTGGACGCGCCGGCGTGGCTGCCGCTGGTCCCGCCGTAGCGGCCGCAGGCCGCGCAGGCGGACCGAAGCCGCCGGTGTAATAGAACTTCTTCGGCTGCCACGCGCGCAGCCCTTCCTTGATCTGTTCCGGGAACTTCGCCGGGTCTGCCGCCGCGCGGAACGCTTCGAGCGTCAGCCGCGACGAGGTCTGGTGATGCTGGCCGCCGCCGTCGCCGTCGAACACGAAGCCAACAATGACGTCAGGGCGAATCGTGCGAATCATGCGGACGAAGTCGCCGAGAATTTCCTGGTGGCCCCACTTCTCGAGCGTCTCTTCGACGCTGAAGGAGAAGCCGAAGTCGATGGCACGCGTGAAGTACTGATCGGCACCGTCAAAGCGGTGCGCGGCCGCCAATTCCTCGGTGCGCAGCACGGCCAGCGCCTCGAACAGTTCCGGCCCGATCTCGTTTTGGCCGCCTTCACCGTGCGTCGCCGTCACCAGCGAAGTCCGGAAGCCCTTGCCGTGCGAGAAGTACGCGAGCATCGCGTTGTTCTCATCGTCCGGGTGGGCGGTGGTCATCATGAAATTGCCCACCGTGTCGAGCTGGCGCAGGGCAAGTTCAAGTGCCGGCGCGCCCTTCAACTGGGACACGGGCACCAGTTGATGCTGCGCGGTCGAATGGGCGGTGGCGAGGGCGATGCCGATGATGACGAGGGAGAGAGAACTGCGGCGCATAGCGGGAACCCCTGGGACTGAATCAAAACACGAAGACCACGAAGGCCACGAAGGCCACGAAGAAAGCCAATTGGCTTCGTGTTCTTCGTGGCCTTCGTGTTGGCGTTTCTATTCCAGCTAGAACGTGAACTTGAACCCGAGCTGGAACTGGCGCTGTTCGTAGCCGCCGGTCGGCGTCAGGTCCTTACCCGACGTCGGCAGCGTGCCCGTCGGAATGCCCTGTGCATTGGTCGGCACCGAGGCGTTGACGCTCGACACCTGCTCGGTGTTGAACAGGTTCTTCACCTCGCCGATGATCTCCGCCGCCATCGTCGCGCCGATCTTGATCTTGCGCGAGTAGCGGAAGTCGACGTTCTGGCGCGACGGCAGCGTCAGCGAGTTGCGGGCCACACCGGATGGGCGGTCGCTCGCCGTGCCGTCGTTGTTCAGCTCGAGGTTGCTGCGCAGGTTGACGGGAATACCGCTGGCCATCTGGATGGCCAGGCCAAACACGTTGTTGTTCAGGATCGCGCCGCCAAGGCCGTCGATCTCGAAGGTCGGCATCGCGACGATGCTGCCGACGAAGGTGTGGCGCTGATCCAGCACGTTCGGGCCGAGGTCGCGGTCGAGGTTGGTCACGTCCGTGCGGCCCGGGTCGCCCTGCACCGACAGCACGCCGGTGATCGGCGCGTTGTCTTCGCTCTTGCCCAGCGTGTAGGCCATGTCGAAGCCAATGCCCTTGTAGGTGCGGCGGGTGAACTGGAAGGTCATGTTCTTGTAGGTCGAGTCGCCGGGCGACTGAACGCTGTTGATCACGTTGTAGCGCGGGTCAACGCGGGTCGCCGCGCTCACCGCCGTGCTGAACACCGGCAGGCCGTCCGACGTTGTGCCGGTCGGGTTAATCACGTTGATGTTCGTCACCACCGGCAGGTTGTAGCCGGTGACGTACGAACCACCGATGGCCATCGAATAGTGGTCGCCGAGGGCGCGTTCGAGCTGCACGTTGTTCTGCCACGACCGCGCGACCTTGAAGTCGGGGTCAACCGTCCACGCCAGGTTCGGCGTGGCGCCCGCACCGGTGCTGAGCACCTGCGGGAACACCGGCGCACCGGCCTGGGTCGGCGTGAACGAGGCCGACGCGCGCGCGTTGGTGCCATCGTTCTGCAGCGTCTGTTCGTAGATGGCGTTCAGCGTCTGGTCATACATGACGCCCGTGTTGGCACGCAGCACCATCTTGCGGGCGCCACCGAGCGACCACACCGCGCCGATGCGCGGGGCGAAGTTGTTCTTCGATTGCGGGAACGACCGCGAGGTCGCGACCGGCGCATTCGGGTTGGCATCGGGCACGCCGTAAAGGTCGTAACGGACGCCGTAGAGGATCTTGAGGTCCGAGCTCACGCGCCAGTCATCCTGCACGAAGAACCCGTACTGCGCCGTGTTGTATTCCAGGTTGGGCAGGCCGAAATACTGGGTGAAGGTGGTGTAGCCCAGGCGGTTGCTGCCGTCCTTCGCCGCCAGGTAGGCCGCGGTGTTGGGGAAGGTGTAGAGCTGCGCGGCCGCCGAGGTGCGGGTGTCAGCGACCCACTGCAGGTCGAGGCCCGCCTTGAGGGCGTGGTTGCCACGCAGCAGCGTAGTGCTGTTGTTGACCTGCATGACGTCCTGCGTGAAGCCAAAGCCGACATCAGCCGTGCTCGCCACCGAGCCGCCGAAGTTGGCGACGCCGGTCACGTTGATGGCCGGGCCGGTACCCGACAGCGGGTTGGCGACGCGGCTCTGCGCGCGGGTCGCGTACTGGACGCGCAGTTCGTTCAGCATCCCCGAGCCGATGGTCGAGATCAACTGGGCGCCGGTCGAGTTCTGGCGGTCGGCGAAGTCGTTGGCACGCTGCACCGACGACAGGCCACCACCAACGTTGGCGGTGATGAAGTTGTCAAAGAACATGTAGCGCACCGACAGGCGGTTCGCCGAGTTGATCTGGTGATCGATCTTGCCAATCGCAAACTCGGTGTTGAGGCCGCGCGGCATGTAGGCCGGTTCGGTCAGGCCCAGTGCCGCCTGGTTGGCGGGGCTGATCGTGATCACGCTCAGGCCCGACAGGTCGCGCTCGGTGTGCTCGTAGCCGCCGAAGAAATGGGTCTTGTCCTTGATGATCGGACCACCCAGGTCGAACGTGTAGACGTTGACGTCGGTCGGCGGCTTGGGGGCGCCGGCGGCCGCGAAGAACGGCATCTCGACCATCGATGGACGCTGCATGCGGTAGCTGCCCTGGCCCTTCAAGGTGTTGGTGCCCGACGGCGTGATCGCGTTGTAGACCATGCCCATGGTCTGGCCGAACTCAGGCGCGTAGCCGCTGGTCACGACCTTCACTTCGCGAATCATCACCTCCGACATCGGCATCTGGCGCAGGCCGGCGCGATCCTTCTGCGTGTTGTTGCTGCCGTCCACCTGGTAGTTGACGCGCAACAGCGCGCCGTTGGCGGTGATGCGCGGCACGCCGAACTCGTTGGTTTCGAAGCCAACCACGCCCGGCTGCAACAACGCGAAGTTGTACGGGTTGCGCGACGTCAGCGGCAGGGTCTTGATTTCCTGCTCGCTCAGCGTGCGGCCCTGCTCGATCTTGGCCAGGTCGATCAGCGGCGCGTCCGCGGTGACCAGGATCGTCTCGGCCAGCGCGCCGACCGTCAGCCCGATGTCGATGACCGCGGTCTGACCGGCACGCAGTGAGACGCCCGTCTGTTCAAACTTCTTGAATCCCTGCAACTCCGCCAGGACGCGGTAGGCGCCGAGCGACAGCAGTGGCGCGCGGTACAGGCCGCGCTCATTGGTGACGACCACGCGTTGGTCGCCGGTGTCGATGTTCAACACCGTCACCGTGACGCCGGGCAGCACTGCGCCCTGATCGTCTTTGACCGTGCCTTCGAGAGTGCCGTTGATGGCAGTGGATTGCGCGAACGCCGGCGACACCAGCGTCAGGCTCAGGACAAACGCGGAAATGATGCGGAACATGGGGAGTAGTGCCTCCATAGGAGTAACAACCAAGCGACAGGACATTATAGACCGTGTGGAACTCATCGACCGTGGCGCCGCTCACCAGAGCGCCGGTCTCCCTGGCGGCGGTCGCCCACCCCTGGCGGAGGGCCCAGGTTGGCCGTGCGGCGGTCGGCGGCCCGGCGCTCGCGGGCCCGGCGTTCAGCCCGGGCGGTCAGCGCCGCCT
>CAMBHC010000026.1 GCA_945866285.1 Candidatus Sulfopaludibacter sp. SbA3
CCCGAACGTTTGCCGGCGCATCAAAGTAACGGCGAGGCGACTCGATCACCAGGCTGACACGAACATCCTGCGCCGGACCGGAGATGCGAAGCAGGGACCGCTCGCTGGTCCAGCGCCACATGCCCAGGGCCGTGCTGTACTCGGCCTCGTTCCAGCCGTCACCGTAGCCCCACATCAAAGCCTCTGGATTCTGCAAGTCGAATTGTTCGATGGCCGTTTGAATCACCGCCGTGCCGGATACGGCGGCCGATTGAATCGTCAACAGGGCGAGTGGCCCTTCGCCAAGGAGGCGTCCTGCCGGAAGGTCGAAGACGTGCAGGAAGAAGCCGGGCGCGGCCTCCCACTCGAGTGCCGGTGCGCCATCAATCGCCAGCGTGAAGCGGGCGGCCTGACCGGTGGCACCTGCCAGGTTGCGCCCACCCACCATGACCCTTACCGGACCGGGGCGCCGGCGCACCTGCGCGGCAATTGGACCAAGGTGTGGACCGCGGCCCATGAGTCCGGCCATGCCGGACGTCTCAGGCGTCAGGGACCACCCTTCCTCCGCAAACCAGCCCGGCGCCGCCAGCCGATACCACCGGACAGACGAGGGCCGCATGCCGCCAAACGCAGGGCGGGCCACGAGGGGCCAAAGAAACTCGGTTGAGTCAGAGCGGCTGGCTGGATCGACCAGCGCCAGGTCACTGCGGGCCGGATCGGCGAGGAACCACACGGGCTCGATGCGGCCGGCGCGCCAGAACTTCGTCAACTCCAACCACTCGAGCCGCGGCGGCGACGGCAACACGGTGGAGAACGCGACCTCTTCGGCCTCGAGTGGACGCCTGAAGGTCTGGTGCATGGCCAGCACCGGCGCGGTATCCCTCGACTCGCTCTTCATGGCCGCGAGGGCGCGCACGGTCGGACTGGCCTCCGCGCCGTACGCAGCCAACACCGGTGCGGCAATCGTCAACGCACCTGCTGAGATGGTGGCGGCCGCAATCGCCACACCACGGTTAGTGACCAGTGACGCGCCACGCATGGCCAGGAACACCACCGCCGGCACGATGGGCAGCGCATAGCGGATGAACGAGGTGTCCTGGAACAGGAGATGAAAGATCAAGTACGGCGCGCTCATCGCGGTCACCGCGACCAGCGAGCGGCGATCGCGCATCAGCAAGTGGGCAATCCCGGCCGAGGCGAGAACGAGGACGAGGGACCCGAGCACGACGGAGTCCCAGGGATCGATGAACGTTCGCATCAGCGCAAACGCCGCCGCCCGCGCGGACGGGTTCGTGTAGAGCATCTCCCCGCTCGCGAAGTCTTCACCCGCCTGGGTACCGAGGGCGGCGAGATACGGACCGGGTCCGCCGCTGACGACCAACAGCGGGATGCCCCACACCAGCCCGCCCACGATGAACATGATGCCGCCGCCGATCAGGGCGCCGGCCACGCCGCGGCCGACGCGATCCAGCAGCACCAGCACCAGCAGCGGCAGCGTGAACCACACCGTTTGCGATCGCATCCCGATGCTGAGCGCGGCCAGCAGCGATCCGACCACGATCATCCGCCCCGATGCCGCCATCAGCGCCGGCGGCAGCCGGCGATCGCCGTCCGGTCCGGGCGCCTGCCGTTGCCACGCCAGCATCAGGCACGCTTGCGCCGCCAGCGCGAAGGTCAGGCCCGGCAAGTCGCTCATGGGGCGCGCGGCCAGGTACCAGAACAACGGACACGACGCGGTGACCACCGTGGCCGCGAACGCTTCCGCGCTGAGACGGGTCCACGGCGGCGCCGAGCGGGCGGGCGCAGCCAGGCTGGAGAACACACCGTACAGGCAGGCGATGGCGATGAGGCCCGCCACCAGGGAGAGCGCCGCAAGGGCGCGCGCCTCTACCGACGACGGCGCCGCGCCCGTCATCAGCGGGCCGGCCATCGCCGTCGCGACCTTCCCCATGGCGATGTAGACGGGATAACCCGGCGGGTGCGGGCGATGCTCGGCGACGTTGAAGTCACGCACGCCGAGCGCGAAGTTCACAGAATCGATGTCTTCGAGAGAGTCGGCGAGGAAGGGAATATGAGCCAGCGCGAAGATCAGTGCCAGCCCGGCGAGCACGCGCCGGGGCGTCACGACACCGGGCGCAGGCGCAGCGCCTCGTTCAAGCTGCCCAGCCGATAGCCCTGGAGATCGAGGCTCACGTACTGATAGCCAACGGCCTTGATGCGCTCCACCAGCGTCGCGTTGACCGCCGGGTCGAGGGCGCGCGGCATCTCGGTGCGCGCCACTTCGAGCCGGGCCACCGTGTCGTGGTGGCGCACGCGGAAGATGCGGAAGCCCAGATCACGCAGCACTTGCTCGGCTTGCTCGATCTGCCGCAGGGCCACGTCGGTCACTTCGCTGCCGTACGGAATTCGTGACGACAAACACGCCGAGGCCGGCTCATCCCAACTGCCCAGGCCCGCCAAGCGCGAGAGCTCGCGAATGTCATCTTTGGAGAGATCGGCTTCGTCCAGCGGACTGCGGACGCCGTGCTCGCGTGCCGCCTGCCGGCCGGGGCGGTAATCGCCGCGGTCGTCGGCGTTGTTGCCGTCAACGATGACGGCGAAACCGCGGGCGCGAGCGACCTCGCTCAAGCGTCCGTAAAGCTCGTCCTTGCAGAAGTAGCAGCGGTTCGCCGGGTTGGCGCGGTATTCGGGCCGATCCAGTTCAGCGGTGTGAATCACCTCGTGGGCGAGGTTGTGCTCACGCGCGATCTTCAGGGCCAGCTGACGATGGGTATCGGGATAGCTCGGGCTATAGGCGGTGACGGCCAGGGCCCTGGCGCCGAGCGCCTCAGCGGCGGCCAGCGCGAGGTACGCGCTATCGACGCCGCCGCTGAAGGCCACCAGGACCGAGTCGAAACCGGCAAGAATCTCGCGCAGTCGCGCGGCCTTGCCGGCGAGTTCGTTACTCGTCGTCGTCCTTGTCGTCGTCGTCGTCGTCCTTGTCGTCGGCATCCTCTTCTTCGCCGTCCTTCTCTTCTTCGTCTTTTTCTTCGTCGAGCTCGTCTTCGTCGGCGAGTTCGAACTCGAGCGGCGAGTCGCTGGACACCCGCAGGAACGAACCGCACTCCGAGCAGGTGAGCTCGTCGCCGATGTCAACATCGAACTCATCAACATCAATTGGCGAATCACACTCGGGACAAATCGCGGACATGCTCGGCGCTCCTTGGCGGCGTTGAAGTGGGACGGAGGATCCAGCAAAGTATAGCGAGAACCTGATACAGTCTGCAACGAATTGGCCGCGCGCCGCGGGCGATATGACCGTCCCCACCTCACTGCGCAAGACCGTGCTCGTCGCCGCCGACACGCCGTTCGTGCGTGATCGGTTCAAGGCTGCGCTCGATGCCTCAGGCCATCGCGCCGTCGTGGCCAAGAGCGTCGCCCAATTGCTGGCGCAAGTGCACGCCGACCTCGACGAACTGGATCTCATCGTAGTGGATCTGCGCATGCCGCACGCGTCGGGGGTCGAACTGGTGCGGCGCATCCGCAAACTGGATCAGGGCCGCCTGCCGATCCTGGTGTTTAGTGGTTCGGTGACCAGTGCCGAGGAGGTGCGCGACCTGGCGGCGCTTGGCGTCGGCGGCTACCTCAACGAATACAGCGCGGTGGAACACATTCTGCCGTCGATTGCTCCGCACCTGTTCCCCGACAGCTTCAACCGGCGCGACAGTCCCAGGGTGGTCATGGGTATTCCGGTGTCGTACCGCGCCGGCGGCACCATCGCGGCTGCGCTGTCACTCAACTTGAGTCGCGGGGGCATCGCGATCCGGACGTCGGGACCGTTACCGCGCGACGCGTCCGTGAAGCTGCGGTTCGCGCTGCCGGGCTCGAAGCGGCAACTCGAGACCGAGGGGGTGGTGTGCTGGAGCGATGAGCGCGCCGGCATGGGTATGCGCTTCACGAGCGTACGGCCCAACGATCAAGCCGCGATCGATGAATTCGTGAACGCGCACTTCTTCCGGTCAGTGAAGACGTAAGGGCATGGTCCGCCTGAAGGCGGACACTACATCCGGATGTGGCGTCCGGCTTGAGCCTGACCTATTGGAATCTGCGCAGGCGGACGGCGTTGGCAACGACCAGTGCTGATGCGCCGGTGTCGGCCAACACGGCCATCCACAGCGTCGCCACGCCGGCGACGGCCAGCACGAGGAACGCCACCTTCAGCGCGACCGACAGCGCGACGTTGACGCGAATGTTATCGAGCGTGGCGCGGCTGAGCCGCATCGCATAGCGCAACTTCGACAGATCGTCGGCCATCAGCGCAATGTCGGCCGCCTCGAGGGCCACCGCGCTGCCCATCGCGCCCATGGCAATCCCGACATCTGAGGCCGCCAGGGCCGGCGCGTCGTTGACGCCGTCGCCGACCATTGCGACCGCACCGAACTCACGTCGCAACGACTGCACTGCGGCGACCTTGTCCTGGGGTAATTGTTGCGACTTCAGGATCTCCACGTTCAATTCGCTCGCCATGGCACGGGCCGGCGCGTCGTGATCGCCGGTAATCATCGCCACGTGCACGTTCTCGTGGCGGCGCAAGTCGGTCACAACTTGTGCGGCATCAGCTTTCGGCCGGTCGCGCAGGCCCAGTACGCCAATCGCCACACCGTCGCGCGCGACCAGGACCGGAGAGAGCCCCTTCCCGGTGACACTGGCGGCCAGGCCTTCCAGGCCTGGCGTCATCCACCCGCGTTCACTGAACAGCCGCGGCGTGCCACAGACGATGGCGGATCCGCCGACCACCCCTTCCACTCCCAGGCCAGGCAACGCGCGAACGTTCGATGCCGGCGCTGGCGTTGCGCCATCGGCAATGGCACGCGCGACAATTGCCGCCGCAATCGGATGCTCCGAGTGCGACTCGACGGCAGCCGCCGTCAGGATTGCGTCAGCTTCCGTCGCGGCCCCGAGCGGGATCACGGCATCAAGACTGAAGATGCCAGTGGTCAGCGTACCCGTCTTGTCGAATGCGACCACGCGGACGGCGGCAAGCCGCTCGAGATGCGCGCCACCCTTGATGAGCACGCCGTGACGGGCCGCACCGGCCAGTGCCGACACTACCGATACCGGAGTTGAGATGACGAGCGCGCACGGACACGCCACGACCAGCAGTACCAGCGCGCGATACAGCCACACGTCCAAGGGTTGCCCGGCCGCCAGCACGGGCAGCGTCGTCACGAGCGCGGCGAGAATCACGACTGCCGGCGTGTACCACGCGGCGAAGCGTTCGATGAACTGCTGCACGGGCGCCCGCTGCGACTGCGCCGTCTCGACCAGGCGAACAATTCGCGCGAGGGTGGTATCGGTGCGCCGCCGCGTGACCACCACCACCAGCGCGCCGTGGCCGTTGATGGTGCCGGCGAACACCTCGTCGCCCTCGCCCTTCTCGACCGGCAGTGACTCACCGGTGATCGGCGCCTGATTCACGTCGGAGCGGCCGCTCTGCACGAGGCCGTCGAGTGCCAGCTTCTCGCCGGGACGGACGACCATCAAGGCGCCGATCGGCACAACGTCGATGCCGATACGGTGCTCGCCTTCAGCCTCGCGAATCAACACGTCGACCGGAGACGCCTCCAGTAACTGCCCGATAGCCTTGCGCGCGCGGTCGATGCTTTGGGCTTCAAGCCATTGCGCCGCGGCGAACAGCGACACCACCATGGCAGCTTCTTCGAACTCGCCGATCGCCACGGCGCCAATCACTGCGATCACCATCAGCGCGTTGATGTCCAGGGTGCGGCGCCGCAACCCCTGCAGGGCGCGCTGCGCCGGGAAGATGCTGCCGACCAGGGCCGCAGTCACAAACAGCGCGCTCACCCACGCGGGAGAAACGGCGACGTAGCTGAGCACGCAGGCCAGTGCCACGAGCACGGCGGCCACGGCCGTCACCGAGCCGCGAATGCGCGCGCCCGTCGGTGCTGGCGCATCATCTTCGCAATGCGAGCAGCCGATCGCGTGTGTCTGCGAGGTCGCGGTGGGCGCGCTCATCGGCGTCGCCCCTCTGCACCCTTGGCACCCCTGGCACCCGTGGCACCCTTGGCACTTTGGTCTTCCTCGACGTGCTGCAGCGTCTGCCGGAAGATCGCCATGATGTGCTGGTCGTCGAGGGAGTAGAAAACCACCCGGCCGTCGCGACGCGGGCGAACCAGGCGCAGGCCGCGGAGCAGGCGCAATTGATGCGAGACCGCCGACTGACTCAAGCGCAGCACCGCCGCGAGGTCGCACACGCACAGCTCGCCGTGCGATAGCGCGTCCAGGATCCTGACGCGCGTCGGGTCGCCAAGCACGCTGAACGTATCGGCAAGCGTCTGCACCGTCTCTGGCGCGGTCAGCGCCGCGCGGAGCGCGCGAACGCGGGCTAGGTCGA
The DNA here is from genome assembly GCA_945866285.1 of Candidatus Sulfopaludibacter sp. SbA3. Classification (GTDB taxonomy): domain Bacteria; phylum Acidobacteriota; class Vicinamibacteria; order Vicinamibacterales; family UBA2999; genus 12-FULL-67-14b. The sequence goes on from CAMBHC010000026.1 coordinate 6,374, forward strand.
TCTGAACAAGGTCGCAGACGTCATCAGGTATGAACATATGAGCAGTTGCTCATACGTTACCGGCCACCCCGATGACTGTCAATGGCACCATGGTGACTGTCAACGGTGGGGGCCTGACCCCCATTTTCACCAAATGGTGGATTGGGGACAGGCCTCGGGCCACCTACAGAAGCCGTTGAGCCTGATTCCCTAGGGAAATGGCCTGGTCAACACTTTTCAGGATTGTCCCCCGGACACCATTTGGTGGAAATGGGGGTCAGGCACCATGGCACCGGCGCTACGGCACGAACAGGAGACGGTGGCGGGATGCGGCCTGCACCGCCTGACGCGAGAACGGCTGAACGCGATACCGGCCTTCGCGCCAGATCGCGTTCTGGTCGAAGTAATGCGGGCTCAGCGGATGGCCGGACTGACCTGACGGCATCGACACGCGGGACTCGTCCCATTGGCCGACGTGCAGCAGTTGCCGCCACGAGGGGTACTCCCACGCGGCGAACGGCCGCAGCCGATTCCAACTGACGCGCATGATGGTGGTGCCGTCGCCGGCAATCGGCGAAGGGCCGCGATTGAAGAACCACGCCAGCGGAAACGCGACGCCGCCAAGCGGATGCTCGAAGCGCGCGGCGTGCAGCTGATCCCAAGCGCGCCGGTTCTCGCCGCCGAACTCGTTCTGCAGCCGCTCTTCCGCATCGCGGGCCGCGAGCAGGAAGATCTCGTCACGCGACTCGCGCCGGTCGACCGTGGTGATGTCGTCAAACCACGGCGACTGCCGGTCGCCCACGACCATGTGGAGGCCGGCGAACCGCTCGGCGCCCGCCCACTGGTAGAACACCCGGAACAGCGGCTCGTCCAACTCGTCGACAAACGTGCGCCGCCACAACGCGTCCTCGAAGGCCTCGTACAGCGACACCACGGGCCGCGCATCAACCACGCGATCCCATTTCGCCAGCAGGCTCAACACCGCCGCCGCGGTGGCATCATCGCGGCGGCCCCGAGCCACCGTCAGCGCGCCCTCAACGCCGTCGAGGATGGCGTCGGCCGCCAGGCTGCGGCGGTCGTTCTGTAACGCGAGCATCGCATCGAGGTCGACGCTCCCGGGCTGCGACAGGCGCTCCTGCAGGCGGGTTGCCCTGAACGGTGCCGCCCAGTCCTTGGTGATCAGGCCGGGGAACGTCCGGTCGATTTCGTTGTTGGCCGACGAGATGAAACCCGCCAGCGGATTGATCGCGCGGGGCAGCGATGCCGCCGGCACGGTGCCGGTCCAGGCCCCCGCCCCGCTGCCGCCGTCGATCGGCAAGCCGCCGTCGCCGCTCATGCGCACCGGCAAGCGGCCCGACATCGCGTAGCCGATGTTGCCGTCAACGTCGGCGTAGACCACATTCGATGAGGGCAACGCGAAGGAGTCGATGGCCGCAGTGAACGTCGTCCAGTCGGTCGCTCGATTGAGGGCCTCGAACGAGACCGCGAGATCACCGCCGGCATCCCAACGAATGGTATACGCGCGATGCTCGCCAGACGGCCGTCCGTCAGGCGACAGCCACGACGGCGGCGCGTCCCACTCCAGACCGGGATCAGCGAAGATGGGGCCGTTCTTCGTCTTCCACACCTCAAACCGGTACGGCTGCGAGCGGCCACGAACCGGAATGTCGGCCGGTGTCACATCCACCGGTAGCCACTGCCCGCTCGAAAGCACGCGCTGCTTGCCGACATCGATCCGCTCGAGAAACAAGTCCTGCACGTCGGCGCCGGTATTGGTGATGCCCCACGCCACGCGCGCGTTGTGGCCAAGCACCACGAACGGCACGCCGGGAATCGTGACACCCGAAATATCGAGGCCCGCCGCCACGAGATGCAGCTCGTACCAGACCGAGGGAAATTCGATCGGGAGATGCGGATCGTTCGCAAGAATCGCACGCCCGCTCTTCGTCTTCCGTCCCGCAACGACCCAATTGTTGGAATTGCCGCGTTTGACTCCTGGACGAAGCCATTCGAGTCCTGGCGGCCAGGAGGCCTCGACCCTTCGGGTCTCGGTGGGGCCCGCTTCGCTCGGAGGGCTCGACGCTTCGCGTCTCGTAGGGCGCGAGCTTTCAGCTCGCGTAGGGAGGGGTGCTCCACCTCCCAGGATCGACGGCCCCTCCGCCGGATAACGCCCTCCCAGCTCCCGCGCGGCCGTCTCTCCCAGCTTCGCGGCGAGAGCTCCCCTGACCAACTCCGCCTGGTGATTCTCGGCCAGGCGCCAGGCGAGCAGGCGGCCGACGGCGAGCGAATCCTCGGGCGTCCACGGCGCTGGGGTGATCCCCAGGATCTGCATCTCGATCGGGCGGCGGCGGCCGGTCAGGGTCGAGGCCACGGCGTTGACGCCGGCCGCGTAACGCTCAAGGGCACGACGCACAGCGGGGGTTGCGCGCGTCCATTCACCGGCGGCGGCTTGCCGAAGACCAAGCGTCAGGAACCGCCGGTCGATCGGCAAGGTCGGTTCACCCATGACTTCCGACAGGCGGCCCTGCGTGACACGCCGGTACAACTCCATCTGCCACAGGCGGTCGCGCGCATGCAGCGCCCCCGCCGCAAACCACGCATCGTCGGCGTCACGGGCATAGGCTGCGGGCACGCCGTAGCCGTCAATCAAGACCTCGACAGGGGCATCCAGACCAGACAGGGCCTGTTGACCGTCCAAAGCAGGCAGGGAGCCGCGCGCCCACCACCAACCGGAGGAAACGGCGGCGACAAGTAAAAGAACGACCGTTGCGAACAGTATTCGCTTCACGTAGTTCTCATGCGACAACCCGGCTGACGCGGCTTGCCGCGCTCAGGCGGTTCGAATAGGATGGGGGGCTGGACGCACCTAATTAGCGCCCGATCTAGAGCTTACACCGTTTTTATTTATCGGAGACCTCCTGTGATCGAGGTTCAGCATCTCTCGAAGCGCTACGGTCCGTTTACGGCCGTGGACGATGTCAGTTTCCGCGCGGAGTCGGGTGAGATTCTCGGTTTCCTGGGCCCGAACGGGGCCGGGAAGACCACCACCATGCGCATCATCACCGGCTACATGCCGGCCAGCGAGGGCACCGCGACCGTCGCCGGGCATGACGTTTTCGCCCAGCCCATCGAGGCCAAGCGAAAGACCGGCTACCTGCCCGAGACCCCGCCGCTCTATCCCGACATGACCGTCCGCGAGTACCTGACGTTCGTCGCCAAGATCAAGGGCGTGCGCAAGGACATCAAGGGCCGAGTGGACGAGGTGATGAAGCGCACCTGGGTCGCCGACATGGCCGACCGCCACTGCGGCAAGCTCTCAAAGGGCTACAAGCAGCGCGTCGGTCTCGGCCAGGCGCTGATTCACAATCCCGAAGTGCTCGTGCTCGACGAGCCGACCGCGGGCCTCGACCCCAAGCAGATTATCGAAACCCGGCAACTGATTCGTGAACTTGCCGGCAACCACACCATCGTGCTCAGCACCCACATCCTGCCCGAGGTATCGCAGACCTGCCAGAAGGTCGTGATCATCAACAAGGGCAAGGTCGTGGCCATCGATACGCCGGATGCGCTGACCCAGCGCCTGAGCGGCGCGGTCACCATGTATCTGCAGGCGTCCGGCCCGGTGGACGACATGCAGCGCGCGCTGCAGAACATCACCGGTGTGGTTCGCGTGAACGTCGCCGATCGCAAAGACGACAGTGGCATCTTCGAGGTCGATACCGAGAAGGGCGCCGATGTGCGCCGCGAGATGGCGACCACGATCGTGCGCGGCGGCTGGGGCCTGCTCGAGCTGCGGCCGGTGCGCGCCAGCCTGGAGGACATCTTCTTGAGCCTGACTACCGCTGAATCCGCGACCGGCGAAACCATTGTGGCGGGCAACTTGTCCGCCGAAGCCGCGGCGAAGGCGGAAAGCGGTGAGGTGGCCGGTGCGTAACATCACTGCCATCGCCCAGCGCGAGCTGAACTCCTACTTCTCCTCGCCCATCGGCTACGTGCTGGTCGGCTTCTTTGCGCTGCTGTTCGGCTACTTCTTCTATGCCGCGCTGTTCTTCTTCGAACAGCAGAGCATGCAGGCGGGCATGAACCCAACGCAGGCCATGAACATCAACCAGATGCTGGTTGGCCCGACCTTCATGAACACCACGGTGATCATGCTGCTGGTGTTTCCGCTGATTACCATGCGGACCTACTCCGAAGAAAAGCGCTCGGGCACCATCGAGCTACTGCTCACCTCGCCGGTGACCGACCTCGAGATCATTCTCGGCAAGTTCTTCGGCGCGATGCTGCTCTATGTCGCGATGCTCAGCGTGACGCTGATTCACATGGCGGTACTGTTCGCGTTCGGCAATCCCGAATGGAAGCCGATCGCCACGGGCTACCTCGGTTTGCTGCTGATGGGCGGCTGCTTCCTGTCGCTGGGCCTGTTCATTTCCAGCCTGACCAAGAACCAGATTGTGGCCGCCATGGCCACCTTCGCGGTGTTCCTGCTGCTCTGGATCATCAACTGGCTGAGCGGCGCCGTCGGCCCGACCGGCCAGGCGATCATGCAGGCCCTGTCGATCACCGAACACTTTGATGATTTCTCGAAAGGCATCATCGACACCAAGCACGTCGTCTACTACCTGAGCTTCATCGCGTTCGGCCTGTTCCTCACCATGAAGTCGGTCGACAGTGAAAGGTGGCGAGGCTAACCATGGCGAACAAGATTCTCGGCATCGTCGGTTGGATTGGCACGGCGCTGGTGTTTGCGGCGGTGGCCGCGCGCCTCTACACACCGCCCTGGGGCTTCTGGAGCGATCAGTACGCCACCTACATGGCGTGGGCCGGCCTCGCGTCGGTGCTGATCTACATGGCCGGCCAGTGGCGCGATGTCGCCAACTTCTACAAGGGCCGCGGCGCCCGCTACGGCACCATGTCGATCGTCAGCATCGTGGTGTTCCTGGGCATCCTGGTCGCCGCCAACTACCTGGCGACGCGACAGAGCAAGCGCTGGGATTTCACCGCCAACCAGGTCTACAGCCTGTCGGATCAGACCATCAAGATCCTGAGCGAGCTGAAGGAGCCGGTGAAGTTCGTGGTGTTCGAGCGGGCGGACCGCGTGCCGATGCACAAGAGCCGCCTCACGAACTTCGCCTATCACTCGAGCAAGGTGGCGACGGAATTCGTCGATGCGGACCGCGATCCGCTACGCGCCGACACGGCGAAGATCGAATCGCTGCCAACGATCCTGATCGAGTACCAGGGTCGCACTGAACGAGTGACCAGCAGCGAAGAGCTGGCGCTGGTGAACGGCTTGATCAAAGTCACCACCGGCCAGGTGCGGAAGGTCTACTTCACCCAAGGCCACGGCGAGAAGGACACGGCCGTCACCGAGCGCACCGGCTATAGCACGGTGACCCAGGCACTGACGCGCGAGAACTTCACGGTGGAAACACTGGTGCTGATCACGCAGAAGACGGTGCCCGCTGACGCCGCCGTGGTGGTGATTGCCGGACCGAGCACCGACTTCTTCCAGCCAGAAATGGAAGCGCTCAACGCCTATGTCGCGCGCGGCGGCAAGGTGCTGGTGCTGCTCGATCCGGTCATCAAGGCCGACGCGCCGGCACAGCCGCTGCTGACGCAGTTTCTCGCCGACTGGGGTATCCGCGCCGGCAACGACCTGGTGATCGATGCCAGCGGCCTCGGCCAGGTGCTCGGCAGCAACGACGCGTCGCTGCCGGTGGTGGTGGATTACCCGGCGCACGCGATCACCGCCGGCTTCGGCCGCGTGATGACCGGCTACCCGATGGCGCGCTCGATGGCGCCCATCGAAGGCGGCTCGAACAGTCACAACGCCCAGCCGTTCATCAGCACCAGCGCACAGAGCTGGGCCGAAGCGGATCTGGCGTCGCTGGCCACTGGCCAGGTCGCGCTCAACGCCGACAAGGGCGACCAGGCAGGCCCGGTGATGCTTGGCTCAGTCTCCTCCGCGCCGGCCACCGATGTCGCGCCGCCGCCCGCCGCGAATGGCACGCCGGCAGCGCCGGACAACGCGCCGAAGCCGGAATCGCGGGTCGCGGCCATCGGCGACTCCGACTTCGCGTCGAACTTCGCCATCGGCATTCCCGGGAACAGCGACCTGTTCGTCAACGTCATCAACTGGCTGGGCCAGCGTGAAGACTTGATCGGCATTCGCGCCCGCGAGCCCGAGGATCGCCGGCTCACGCTGACCGCCGAGGCATCGAGGTCGATCTTCTGGCTCTGCCTGCTGATCATTCCCGGCATCGTCTTCGCCTCGGGCGTGTACACCTGGTGGCGGAGAAGGTAAGCGGCAATGCGCAGCCTGACATCGACGATTGTCCTGGTCCTCGTCCTGGCGGGGCTGGGCGGCTACATCTACTTCGTTGACTCGAAGCGTCCCGAACCGGGCCTTGACGGTGGCCCGGACAAGGCCAAGGTCTACGCACTCGAGGTCGACAAGATCACCGAGGTGAAGCTCACCTACAACGGTGAGACGAGCCTGCTACGCAAGTCCGACACCGGCTGGGCCATGGTCGAGCCGGTGCAGACCGAAGCCGACCCTGCCGAGGCGATCAGCCTGGCGCAGGCGCTGGTGAACCTCGAGCTGGTGCGCGTCCTCGACGAGAACCCCGGCAACCTGGCGCCGTTCGGCCTGGCCGAACCGCCGATCGCCGTGGAGTTCAAGGGCGCGGGCGTCAGCGGTTCGCTGAAGCTCGGCCGCAAGACCCCGACACAAGGCGAAATGTACGCGCAAAAGAACGGCGAGAAAGCCGTCTTCCTGGTGTCGTCGTCCCAGGAGACCACCTTTAACCGCACGCCGTTCAATTTGCGCGACAAGAAGATCCTGAAGTTCGACCGCGAAAAGGCCGACACCCTCACCCTGTCTCGCGAAGGCCAGGGTATGACGCTGGCGCGCACCGGCAGCGAGTGGAAGGTGACGGGCCCGGTGGCATCGCGTAGCGACTACACCGCCGTCGAGGGACTGCTGTCGCAGTTGTCATCGTCGAACATGTCAACGCTTGTCGAGAGCGACGGCAAGGATTTGGCGAAGTACGGCCTCGACAAGCCGGCGATGTCCATCACCATTGGTGCCGGCAGCGCCAAGACGGTGCTGGAAGTCAGCAAGGCCGCGAACAACCAGGCCTACGCGCGCGACGCGGCGCGGCCGCTGGTGTTCACTATCGACACGACGCTGCAGGACGAGCTCAACAAGGGCTTCGACGCGTTCCGCAAGAAAGAACTGTTCGAACTGCGCGCGTTCTACGTGACGAAGCTTCGGGCGGTGCTCGATGCACCGGGTGGCCCGAAGACCTACGAACTCGAAAAGGTCAAGGGTGAGAAACCCACCGACGGCGAAAGCTGGAAGGTGACGCGCGTCGGCGGCGCGTCGCACACGGCTGATGCTGCGGCGATGGATGACCTGCTGGCCAAGCTCGTGGCGCTCAAGGCCGACACGTTTGTAGAAGCCAAGACCAAGACCGGCCTCGACAAGCCGGCGCTGGTCGTCAGCGCCAGCTACGACGAAGGCAAGTTCGAGCGCGTGCGCTTCGGCCAGGTTGGCGAAGAGGCATTTGGCGCGCGCGAGGGTGACGCGGTCGTCGCCACGATCGACAAGGTGTCGATGGCCGCGGCCATGAAGGCTTTCGACCTGGTGGTGATGCCGCCAGAACCGGCCCCCGCGCCGGCTGCCGCCGGCAAGGCGGGCGAGAAGAAGTGACCGTTCGCGGCGGGCACCCCTTCGTTGCGCTGGCGACGATCGTGCTCGCCCTCGGTTCCTGCGCGGCCCGGCAGACCACCGCTGCCCGCGCCCCGACGCAGCAGGCGGCAACCGCCAACCCCGACCACGAACAACTGCGCCGCGACTTGCGGGGTATTTTCTCGGCGCCGACCGTTGACCACGGCGTGTGGTCGGTGGCGGTGCACTCGCTCAAGCGCGGCGAGACGCTCTATAGCTCGAATGCGTTCCGGCCCCAGGTTCCGGCCTCGAGCCAGAAGGTGTTGACCACCGCAGTGGCTGCGGAACGGCTTGGCTGGGACTACCGCTACACGACGCAACTCTATGCCACCGGCCCGATCGCGGTCGGTCAACTCGGCGGCGACCTGATCGTCGTCGCCAACGGCGATCCGACGATCAACCCGCGTCACCCCCAGCGTTGGACCGCGTTCGATGACTGGGCGAGGCAGTTGGCCGCCAAGGGGGTCCGCGTCATCACCGGGCATCTCATCGGCGACGACAACGCGTTTGCCGAACCCGGCTGGGGCCTCGGCTGGTCGTGGGACGATTTCGCGCTCGGTTACGGCGCGCCGGTCAGCGCACTGCAATACAACGAGAACCAGGTCGAGGTGCTGGTCGGACCCGGCCTCGA
>CAMBHC010000027.1 GCA_945866285.1 Candidatus Sulfopaludibacter sp. SbA3
AGCACCACCTGGATCGCCGGGCCGGGCTCAGCCAGGCCGACCGTGCCGGCGATGTCGGCGAGTGGAAGACGGTTGAAGGATTCAAGCCGGCTACGGGCAGAGGCGAGTTCGACCGGCGCCATGATCACCAGCGCGGGCGGTTCCTGCGCGGCGGCCGAGACCACGGCCAGCGCAGCGAGCAGCAGCGCCGCGACTAATCGCATCACGATGTCAACTGGAATTATCACCACCACCTGCTGAATTCGGTCAAGCAAGTCACCGGCGCCGTGCTGTGGGCAAACCTCCACTTGCTGTTCTGGTTGTCGCTGATGCCATTCGCCACCGGCTGGATGGGCGAAAACCACTTCGCGCCGATGACCTTCTCGCTCTACGGCGTTGTGCTGTTCATGACCGGCGTGGCGTACTTGATCCTGGCGCGAACCTTGACCGGCCGTCACAACCTTCAGTCGGAGGCCACCATCCAGGCGGGAGCCAATCTCAAGCTCAAGGTCTCGATGGTGCTGTATCTGGCTGGCATTTCGCTGGCGTTTGTCAACGAGTGGATCTCGCTGGCGCTGTATGCCTCCGTCGCCGTGATCTGGTTTATTCCGGATCGCCGGTTCGAGCAGTCGCACGCCGCGCCTTGAAGAATTCCTGGATAATCGCGCGGCACTCGTCCTCGAGCACGCCGCCGGTGGCCGCGACGCGATGATTGAGTCCGGGAAACTCGTGCGCGCTGGCCATGGAGACGATGGCGCCTGAGCGGGGCTCGGTGGCGCCGAAGACGAGAGTGCGAATGCGGGCGTGAACCATGGCGCCCACACACATCAGGCACGGCTCGACCGTGACGTACATCGTCGCGCCAGTGAGCCGGTAATTATTGAGCGCGGCCGCCGCCGCTCGCATCGCGACCACCTCGGCGTGCGCCGTGGGATCGGTCGCGGCGATCGGCTGGTTGAAACCCGCGCCGACCACCACACCATCAAGCACCACCACGGCCCCGACTGGCACTTCGCCGGCCTCACGCGCCAGCGCGGCTTGCGCCAGCGCCAGGCGCATGTAGTCGTCGTGATCCATCAGGTGATTGTACCGGGAGTCGGGAGTCGATGTTCCGACTCCCGTTTCCCGAATCCAGACTCCCGAAGAAACTACCGAACGGTCGGGTAGCCGTGTGCGGCGGTCTCCCCGGCGAACTGGAACTCGGTCAGCGTCTTGAAGCTGCCGGCGTTCGACTGCAGCACCACCGTGTTGCCCTTCGCGGCGTCGCGTTCGAGGTGCGTGCAGTGGAAGGCGACGACCGGGGTCTTCTGGTCGTTGAAGGCATAGATGTGGGTGCAGGGTTCACCGCGTGCCATGCGGTCGTTGTCATGTTCGATGACATAGCGGCCCTGGATGATCTTGTCGCCCACGCGCACGGGCTGCATCAACCACACCACCACCGACTGGCGGGCCGGCGCCGTGACTACGGGTGGAACCGGAGGCTCGGTCTGAATGGCCAGAAAGAAGGGGTCGATGAGGGCCTCGTCCGGCATGGCCACGGTGACCATGTGGTCCTTGCAACACGCCATGCCCTGATGCGACGCTTGCACCTTGTCCTTGCAGCAGTCGGCATTCTGGGCCACGGCCGACGGGGCAACCATCAACAGTCCCGTAAGTCCGATGAGTGCGACCAATCGTGAATTCATAGGTCCTCCGCTTTAGTGGAATCCGTAGCGAAACGCGTGCCGCTCACGGGGCTCAGGAAACAGGCGCGTTTTCCATTCAAACGCGAGCCGCTGGGGGGAGAATTCCTGGGGTCGCGGAATTTCCCGCCCGGCATCGTTGATATGATGTGGCACCGTTTCATGCGCTTGGAGGATTTGATGACCGTTCGTTTCTGCCGGATTGCAGCCTTGTGTTTGTGTTGTTTGGTGGCCGGTTCCTCGGCGAGCTGGGCTCAAGAGAGTCACCTCGATGCCGCGGGCGAAGTCCCCAAATACCTCAAAGACCCCATTCCCCTGTACACCACGGCACTCGGCCCCTTCAAGCGGCCCATCTCCACCAAGAACGCCGAAGCCCAGGCCTTTTTCACCCAGGGCTTCCAGATGATGTACGCGTTCGCGCGCATCGACGCCATTCGCTCGTTCCGCGAGGCGTGGAAGCGCGACCCGGACTGCGCCATCTGCTACTGGGGCGAGGGCTGGGCGTGGGGCTCGTACTTGAACGGCCCCATGTCCGCCGACCAGTCGCCGTTCGCCTACGCGGCCACCCAGAAGGCGATCAGCCTGAAGGACAAGGCCACGCCGGTTGAGCGCGCCTTCATCGAGGCGCTCAGCGTCCGCTACGTCAAGAATTTCGACGTCAAGACGCGCAAGGAACAAGACCAGGCCTACGCCGATGCCATGAAGAAGGTGGCGGACCAGTATCCGAACGATCTCGACGCCATCACCCTGTACGGCGACGCGCTGTTCCTGCTCGAGCCGCGCCGCGGCACCCGCGACATCAACCAGCCCAGCGTCAAGCGCCTGCACGCCGTGCTCGAAACGGTCCTCAACAAGGACCCGAAGCACCCCGGCGCCTGCCACCTCTACGTGCATGCTACGGAATCCACCGTGGTGCCGGAAAGGGCCGTCGCCTGCGCGGAGTACCTCGGCAAGACCATCCCGGGCGCCAGCCACATCAACCACATGCCCTCGCACACCTGGAACGTGGTCGGGCGCTGGGCCGATTCGGTGCGCGCCAACCTCGAGGCGTGGCATTCAGACCTGAAGGCCGATTCCGGTGAAGGCTTCGCCATCTACCCCGACCACAACCTGCACATGCTGCTGTTCGCCGCCTCAATGGACGGCCAGGGCGCCATCGCGACACAGGCCGGCAAGGACTACACCAAGCGAACCGGCGACACGATGTACCAGGCACTGACGCTGATTCGCTTCGGCCGCTTCGACGAAGTGGTCGAGATCACCAAGCGCCCCGAGCGCGAGATTCCGGCGGCGGCCTTCGACTTCTCACAGGGATACGCCAAGCTCAAGCTGGGCGATGTCGATTTCGCCAAGGCCTACCTCGCCAAGGTGAAGAAGGTCGCGGCAACCTCGAAGCAGGAGTTCCGCCAGCACTCGGCGGCGCGGCTCGGCGGCATCATGGCCGGCATTCTCGAAGGCGAGATTGCCCGCACTGAGGGACGCCTCGACGAAGCGATTACCCTGTTCGAGGCGGCGGCCAAGCTGGATGACGAGCTGGAGTACGACGAGCCAGAGCCCCTGCCGTTCGCGACCCGCCACTGGCTGGGCGCGGCGCTGCTTGAAGCCAAGCGGCCCGCCGATGCCGAACGCGCCTATCGCGAAGACATCAAGGCGCACCCGCACAACGGCTGGTCGCTGCTCGGCCTGCAGCAGGCCTTGAAGGCGCAGGGCAAGACCGACGCGGCCGTGGACGAGGATCTGGCCAAGAGCTGGGCGCGCTCGGACACGTGGATTCGGTCGTCTCGCTTTTAGGCGCGCCGGCGTTCGACAGCGGCAGATTTCACAGAGGCACAGGGGAAAAAGTAACGGCGCCACCCCGGCAGTGGCCCATGATGGTGGCTTGCCGCCAGAAGGCTGTGTTAAGCTTTACAGTCTGTCGCGCCCATAGCTCAGCTGGATAGAGCGTCTGGCTACGAACCAGGAGGTCGCATGTTCGAATCATGCTGGGCGCACCATTCGACTCAAAATGCGTTTCCGTCAGGAAACGCATTTTTCGCTCATGGCGAGCCCTCCTCACGTTTCCCTGATCGTGCATAATCTTCAGCACGATGCCGCGTCCAAATAACACCCTTCTCACAGTAGCAACGGTCGTCCTGACCTCTGTCGTCACTCTCGCTGGACATACCAGCCAAGAGACTTCTCCATCTCGTCAAGGAACTGGCACGCCCGCGACGATTCCCCCGACTGTGGTCGCGGCGTCGGAGAAGATCGCCAACGATCCGCAAATCCTGGCACTGCTCAAAGACCAGAGCACGGATGCGGCCGCCAAGGCACGATGGAACCAGTTCCTCGAGCTCGTTCGCATCCCCTCGCCGTCGCGCCAGGAGAATCTGAAGGCGGCCGAGATTCATCGCCGACTGGTGGGGGAATGGGGGTTCACTCAGGCCGAGGTGATGACGCGCGCCGATGGGACCATCCCTGCCTCAGACACCAACATCGTCGATGGTCTTCCGGTCTACAACGCGTGCGTGGTGATCAAGGGGTCGTACTCGGGTCGCGCTGACGCGCAGCAGTACAAGGGACAGTTTCCCAAGGTGCTCGTCGAAGGGCACATCGACGTCGTCAACCCCGAAGAACTGCCGAAGACGGGTGACCCCTCCATCCGCATCAAGCTGCAGCCGTACGCGCAGCCGGTGGTCGCGACGCCTGAGGAACTGGCCGCGATTCCCGAAGAGCTGTCGTTCGACGCTCGCGGCCGGGTCGTCGAGAACGACCGGTACGCCACGGCCAGTAAGATCTTCGCCAACGCGAAAGAAGCCGAAGCTGGCGGAGGCGTGCGCATCTACGTGCCCGGCTACGGCGACATGATGCCGAGCACGTCAAACGCGTTCGTGCTCGCGGCCGCGATGAAGAAACACAAGATCCAGCCGGTCTACGACATCTGGATCTGCGGCACCGCCGGTGAAGAGGGCAAGGGCAACCTGGCCGGCATGAAGCAGCTCTACGGCTTCGACCAGAAGGCCGGCACCGGATCGAATCCGCTGAATTTCGTCGCGAACTTCGGCCTGGAAGGTGGTGGCACCGTTAATTTCCTCGGCAGCTATCGATTCGAGATGAAGTTCAAGGCGCCGGTGCCCCGCGGAAGCGGGAGCGGTCCCAGTGCGCCCGAGGCCATGGCCGCCGCCATCGCGAAGATTGCCGACGTCAAGACCCCGTCGGAGCTGCGGGACGGCGCGCCGCGCACCACTTACACCGTCGGCCGCGCGAGCTGCGAGCCCCCGCCGGCCGGCCGCACGATCGTGCCGAGTTGCTCGCTCGAAGTCGACATGCGCTCACCGCGCACGGAAACGCTCGATGAGATTCGCAAGAACATCGAGCCCCTGTTCCAGGCGGGCGCGTCGGCGGAGAACGCCCGGTATGGGCGCAAGGATGGCGGCCCGGAAGGGATCACCCTGGAGCTGATGTGGTACGGGCTGCGCCCGGCGTTCGTGGCCGAGAGCGTCGACAACATCGCCGTGCATGCGGGTCTCCAATCGGGCATCCAACTGGGGGTGCTTACGTCGCCGACGGTCGGCACGGGCTCGGGCAGCCTGAACGACAACGTGCCGGCCAACACCGGCATCCCGACCTATCAGTTCACCCTGGCTTCGTCGGCCGCCGGCGCCGGCGGACACGCATTCTGGGAATGGGGCACTCGCGGCACTCCGGCCGCCGAGGTGGAACGCATGCATCGCGTACTCACCGCGGCGTTGATCGTCTCGGGGTTTCATGCCGCGGACGGCACCGTCGTGCCACCAGCCATCGGCCCAATGGGCAAGCGCACGCGCGAAGTCGCGCGCTAACGTAGAGGCCGGTCTTTAGACCCGCCGACAATAACTTTGGAGCATCACATCATGAAGCGTTTGCTCTTCTCCGTCGCATTCCTCGCCTGCGTCGCCGCCACCACGCCCGCCTTCGCCCAGCAGTCTGGCAATTTGCGCGTCGACTTCCAGGGACCTGGGGGCCATAGTTCCGGCGCCTATGGGCGCGTCAGCGCCCTGCACGCCGCCGCGCGTGCGGTCATCCTGATTCAACAGTCACTACCCGCCGGCAGTTACCAGATCACAAACCTGACCGGCGGGAACTCGGTCAATTCGATTGCCTCGGACGGTCTCATCGAGCTGAAGCTGACCGCCGCCAATGCCGCCGCCTACCAGAAGCTCGTCGCCGCCGTGACGAACCTGGCGGCTGAGGGCGCGGCCGCGGAGAACAAGTTTCGAGGTGTGAAGCCCGGCGACCTGACGAGCGGAGCGCCGGCGACGGTGCGGTCTGCCGTCACGCCGTTCTGATCATGATGGCGACGTGCTATTGAGCGGCCGAGCCGCGTCGCAATCCGTGACCAATCGGGAACATCCCAGGCAAAGCGATCGGCAGCTTGCCGCCAATCGGCATCTCGCCGGCGAGCGCCTTGATGGCCGCGCGCGCCGACGCATCTGAGAAATCGTAGGTCAGCATCACGGCAGGCGCCTCGGGCATGCCCATGGCCGTATAGGGATTGCCGAACAACACCGACACGAACGGCTGCTTGCGCCGCTCGGTGCCGCGAGCAATGTCTTTCAGGAACTGCTCGAGCTGCGGCGCCAGGTCGAGACGGCCGCTGCCAGACGAAGCGCGCACATAGATGCCCGCCACCACCGCGTCAAACTTCGCCGCCAGGGCGCGCACCATCTCCAGCTCCGTCGGCGTCGTCCGGTCGGAGATCTCAAACGCCTCGGTAGCCGCCCACCGCGCTCGCAACTCTGGAATCATCGTCCGGCTCGGCGCGGCAATGCGCCAGCCTGAGGGATAGTCAAGCACCGAGAGGTACATCACGCTGCCGGTCCGAGGCGTGGCCAGCGGCACCATGGCGCGCTCGTCCTTGATCAGCGTGATCGCGCGATCGCTCACGGCCTGCGCCACGGCTTCGTGCTTGCGGCCACCGGTCAGCAAGGTCGCGGATTCCAGGTTGACCGTGCGCGTCTTATGCAGGCCGAGCCGCGCCTTGGACTCGAGCAGACGACGGACGGAACGCTCGACCTGCGCGCGGGGAATGGTGCCGTCCTTCACCGCCGCCACGATCGCCGCGGCGGCCGCGGCGGAGTCGGGTGAATCGAGAATGGCATCAACGCCCGCCTTGACCGCCAGCACCGCCGCCTCGCCAGGCGAGGCCATCTTGGTAATGGCGGCCATCTTCATGGAGTCGGTGAAGATCAACCCATCGAACTTCATCTGGCCGCGCAGCACGTCGCCGATGATGACCGGACTGAACGTCGCCGGTCGCTTCTCGGGGTCGATCGCGGGCATCTCCATGTGCGCCACCATCACGCCGGCAGCACCGGCCGCCATGCCGCCCTGGAATGGCGGCAACTCGACGGTGTCGAGGCGACTGCGCGGGTGCGTGATGATCGGCAACCCGAGGTGCGAATCCACATCCGTGTCGCCATGACCCGGGAAGTGCTTCAGCGTGGCGAGCATGCCGGCGTCCTGCAGACCGGTGACCCAGCCGTTGACCATCGCGCCAACGCGAGCGGGGTCTTCACCGAACGACCGGATGTTGATCACCGGGTTGCGCGGGTTGTTGTTCACATCCGCCACTGGGCCGAAGTCAACATGGACGCCAATAGCGCGGCTCTCGAGGCCCACCACCTTGCCGGCCTCATACGCGAGTTGTGGATCCCCGGCAGCGCCAAACGCCATGGCGCGCGGAAACTTCGTGGTCCCAGCCACGCGCATGGCCACGCCCCACTCGAAGTCGGCCGTGGTCAACAGCGGCAGCGCCGATACGGCCTGCAGCCGGTTGAACAACGACGCCAACTCGAGCGGCTGCCCAAGAATCACCGGACCGTAGGTGTTGTTCAGCATCACGTTCGGCATGGGCTCGGTGCCGCCAAACGCAATCAGCCCGCCGACGTGCGACTCGTGGATCAGCTTGACCAGCGCTTCATACTGGTCACTGTCGCTACTGAGATAGGTGGAGTTGAGCGGGGCGAAGATCATCTGCCCCACCAACTGCTCGAGGGTCAGCTTCTTGAGCGTCGCCGCCACCCACTGCTGGGCCACCTTGTCGAGCGCCGGCTGCGCCGCGGCCGGCTGAAGCAGTAGCGCGAGCAGCCCAACGACGACCAAGGCTCTGAACATGCGCCATCGTAACAAACCTTGGCACCCTGGCACCCCTGGCACCTTTGACACCTATAATCGAGCCGTGAGTAGCCAGGAACATAAGTCTGCGGCTCCGGGCCGCGTGCGAGTCTTCGTCCTGACCGTCAGCGACACCCGCACCGACGAGACCGACACCGCCGGCCGGGCCATCATCGAGCGGCTGCTCGAGGCCGGACACGCCGTGGCGGGCAAGGCCATTGAGCCGGATGAACCGGGCCGCGTGGCGGAACTGGTGCGCCGGCAGGCCGCCATCGGCGACGTGGATGCCATCATCACCACCGGTGGCACGGGGCTCACCAGCCGAGACAGCACGTTCGAAGCGATCGACGCCCTGCTCCACAAGCGGCTGCCGGGATTCGGCGAGCTGTTTCGCATGCTCAGTTATCACGACATCGGCACGGCCGCGATGATGAGCCGCGCCTGCGCCGGCACCATCGGCCGCGTGATCGTCATTTCTCTCCCGGGTTCGGAGGCGGCCGTTCGTCTCGCGATGACGAAGCTGGTGATTCCGGAACTCGGTCACATGATTCAACAGGCGAACAAATAGATGGCTAAGACCGAGATGCGTCCCATCAAGGACACCATTGCGTTGGAGGAAGCGCGACAGCTGATCGCCGAGGCATGCGGAGCGATCACACGACGCGAGCGCATCCCCCTGCTCGATGCCAACGGCCGCGCCGCCGCCGTTGACGTGCAGTCCACCCGCGACGTGCCGCCGTTTTCGCGAGCCGGCATGGACGGCTACGCGGTGATCGCCGGCGACACCTTCGGCGCCAGCCGCTACGACCCGAAGACGCTGCGGGTGATCGAGAAGGTCTATACCGGCCAGATGCCGACCCAGCAGCTCACGCCAGGCACGGCGGTGGAGATCGCCACCGGCGCGCCCATGCCCGCAGGAGCGGATGCGGTGGTGATGGTGGAAGAGACCGAGCGCGTCGGCGACCTGGTGCGGGTCCAGACGCCGGTCTATCCCCGCCAGAGCGTCGGTCGCCAGGGTGCCGACATCGTCATCGGCCAGACGGTGATTCGCGACGGCGAGATCCTGAACCCGAGCCGCATCGGCGCGCTCGCCGCGCTGGGCGTCGGCGACGTCGAGGTCTACGCGAAGCCCACCGTCGCGATTCTCTCAACCGGCAACGAAATCGTGGACCCTGGCCAGGAACTGCAGCCGGGCCAGATCTACGACATCAACAAGTTCACGCTCAGCACGATCATCCAGGAACATGGCGGCGTGCCCATGCCGTTCGCGACCGCGCAAGACACCATCGAGGCCCTGGAACAAGCCATCGAGGCGTGCGTCGCTTGCGACGTGCTGGTGTTTTCGGGCGGCAGTTCGGTCGGCGAGCGCGACCTGATCCTGGACGTGGTCGCCCGCAAGGGCGAGATCGTGTTTCACGGCATCGCGGTGAAGCCCGGCAAGCCGACGGTGTTCGGCACCATCCAGGGCAAGCCGATGTTCGGCATGCCCGGCTACCCGACGTCGTGCCTCTCGAACGCGTACCTGCTGCTGGTGCCGGCGCTGCGCGCCATGGCCCGCCTGAAGCCGCGCCACACGCCAACAGTCAGCCTGCCGCTGGGCCAGCGGATCGTGTCCACAACGGGCCGTCACCAGTTCTACACGGTGAGGATCGTGGACGGCCAGGCGATGCCGGCCTTCAAGGCATCCGGCGACATCACCTCGATGTCACAGGCCGACGGCTACATCGAGATCCCCGCGCAGACCGACATCGCCGAAAAAGGCGAGATCGTCGACGTCAAGCTGTTCTAAGCCACGGATCAACAGCCACCGATTAGACACAGATTAGTCACCGATTCAGAAGGACGTGTCAGGCACGGCCCGACTCAGCCCGGCCGTTGGCCGGGCGGTGGGAGGGAATGCGGCCCGCGGGAAAGAGCGCGTGTCTCATTCGTGGAGCACTTTCCCACGGGCCGCATTCCCTCCCGTTCCACGCCAGGCGAAGCCTGGCGTGATGAGTCGGGCCTTTGTCTGTGTCTAATCTGTGTAAATCTGCGGCTGTATTAAATCGCGCGGCCGTCGTTCAATCGCAGCCATCCCGACGCAATCCTGTAGATGGCCCAGCAGCCCAACGCGAACAGGCCGACAAACCAGATCGCAAAGCCGATCAGCACAATGGCCAGCAGGGCGCCGGTCACGAAGATGATGCCGGCCCACAGCATGGAGAACCAGAACGTGCGGATCTGCCAGGTGAAGTGCGACTCGAGCCAGGTGCCGCGGGCGGCGCCTCGCTTCACGTAGTTGATGATCACCGCGATAATCGACGGCCAGCCGAAGATGAACGCGCCGACCACGGTTGACGCGCCAAACGCGCCAAACGCCAGGCCCAGCGCGTGCAGGCCGTAAGTCACGTGCGTGATGGTTATCAGCGACGGATCAGGCTCGCGAACAACTGTTGCATCGGTCATCGACAGGCTCCCTCTGTTTCCGACGGTGATTCCCGACCACGATCATCTCCCGACAAGAGACCTCTCCCGACGAGTCGCCAGCTCCCGTCAGAATCGAATCACGTTCTCGAGGTACCAGAACGTGAGGCGCGTGCCGCTGAAGTTGTGCTTCACGACGTCACCGCCCCACAGGGTTCCCGCATACGCGTTCACCGACCAGTATTTCTTCAGCGGCACATCCACCGTGGCATCGAGCGCGGTGCCCAGGCCCGTGTGCCCGCCGGCCGCGCGGCCCGAGAACCCGAAGTAGCGTCCGGTGCTCGAGGTGGCACCGCTGCCTTGGTACCACCGGTCCTGCCCGCTCGCCAGCCCCAGTGCATGTACTTCGATACGCGCTTTCACCCCGCCGGGTTCAAACCACGCCTGCACGAATGCGTCGGTCAGGTTCATCTGCGCGTAGGTCGATGACAACGCGTACTGACGAGACGAGGGCAGCATCTGGAAGAAGGTGCCGTGTCGATCATCGTCGCGGTCGCCATCGCCGGATGACCAGAGGTAACCGGCGCGCAGCCACGGACGCCCGGCAGCGTGACTCCAGCGATGCCCCACTTCGGCGGCGATGCTGGCGGCGCGGTGCGACTGTCCATACCAGTCGCCAGCTTCTGCGGCCGCCCAGAGCACCGTATCCAGTTCACCGTGACGCGTCGGCGTCACGCTCGCGTGCGACCCGCCGAAGGCGGTGATCGTGACGTCAACCGGCCGATCGAGCGAGCCGGTGTTATCGACCACGGCGGCCTCGGCACGGCGGTCGCGATACAGCGTGCTGAACAGCTGCCACTCTCGCGCTGCCGCCGCTTTCCGGGCGAACGCGCCGTGGACCACCTGCACATCAGGCATCGACAGGTTGGTGGATTCCTCGAACCCGCCTTGCGTCGGCAAAAACGCCGCGGCGGTCGCATGCCATCCGGGCCGGTCCACGTCCAGGCGTGCGCCGTCGAAGCGACGCTGGTAGTACGACCACGCGAAGTTGCCGACCAGCCGCGAGTGCAGGCGCTCGCGCTTCAAGGTCTCGAGCGATGGGTTCGCCGACACCACCTCGGCGCCCGTGGCAAACGGCATGCGGCCAAGCGTGACCGACGCGCGATCATCGCGCGCACTCACCCGCAGGTTCAGTTCGCTGAAATACATCTGGTAGCTGTAGCTGAGGCCGGTGGCCGCGAAGTAGAAGGCACCGGTGCCCAATCCGCCGGGACCAATGGCGTGGGTCGGCAGGTTCTCCAGGCGCACGTAGTTGAAGGCGCCGCTGAGATCGAACCGCGCGCCATCCACGCGAACGCCGAGTTCGGCGCGATCGCCGACGAAGGTGTAGTCAGGGTTGCCGACCAGTTCGTCGGGGACCGAGGCCGGGCGCGGCTCGAAGAACGACCACGACTCGACGCGGGTGATGTTGGAGAGAGTACCGGTGACTGCCGGCGGACTTGGGGGCTTGGAGGCTTGGGGGCTTGGCTCTTGCGCGTTTGTGACCGCAGGAAACACCACCACGAAGGAAACGAAGAAGACTACGAAGGACACGAAGAATCTTATTGGGCTGCCCAAAGAAGCTTCGCGTCCTTCGTGATTTGTCTTCGTGGCCTTCGTGGTTAGGCTTTGAGCAGCTTGTTCACTTCCGCCCAGTTGACCACGTTCCACCACGCGCCCATGTAGTCGGGGCGGCGGTTCTGGTACTTCAGGTAGTAGGCGTGTTCCCACACGTCGATGCCGAGAATGGCCTTCTTGCCTTCCATCAGCGGGTTGTCCTGGTTCGGCGTGCTCATCACTTCGAGCTTGCCGCCGTTGTCGATCACCCACGCCCAGCCACTGCCGAAGCGCGTGGCGCCGGCCTGGTTGACGGCGGTCTTGAACTTCTCGAAGTCACCGAACGAGCTGTTGATGGCATCGGCCACCGCGCCGGTGGGCGCGCCGCCGGCGTTGGGCGCCATCAGCGTCCAGAACAGCGAGTGGTTCCAGTGGCCGCCACCGTTGTTGCGCACGGCCGCCTTGATGTCGTCCGGCACGCTCGCAATGCCCTTGATCAGGTCATCGAGGCTCTTGTCGTGCAGTTCGGGATGCTTGTCGAGCGCGGCGTTCAGGTTGGTGACGTACGCCTGGTGATGCTTCCCGTGATGGATCTGCATCGTCTGGCTGTCAATGTGGGGTTCGAGCGCCGCAACGTCGTACGGCAGCGCGGGAAGTGAATGAGCCATGAAAGTCTCTCTCCTAACGTAGCGGCGGGTCTTCAGACCCGCCTTGCTTAACGAATTGCAAGCATCCGATCTAATGCGATCTTAGCCCACTTCTTCTGCTCGTCCGGCACGACGATTTCGTTCACCACCTCGCCGTCGACCAGCGAATCGAGCACCCACAAGAGGTGGTTCGGCGAGACGCGGAACATGGTCGAACACAAGCAGCCGAACTGGTCGAGCGACACGACGGTCTTGCCGGGCGCCACCTCTTCCGCCAACCTGTGGACGAGGTGCACCTCGGTGCCCACGGCCCAGCTCGTGCCAGGCGCCGCATCGCGCACGGTCTTGAGGATGTGCTCGGTCGAGCCGCTATCGTCGGCGGCCTGCAGCACGTCGAACGGCACTTCTGGATGCACGATCACCGTGATGCCGGGATGCTCGGCGCGAACCTTCGCGATCTGCTGCGTCGTGAAGCGCACGTGTACTGAGCAGTGGCCCTTCCAGAGAATCAGCTTCGCGTGCTCGAGCTGGTCGCGCGTGAGGCCACCGAACGGCTCGTAGGGATCCCACACCACCATCTGGTCGAGTGGCATGCCCATCTTGAAGGCGGTGTTGCGGCCCAGGTGCTGGTCGGGCAGGAAGAGGATCTTCTCCTTCTGCTGCCATCCCCACGTGAGCGTCGCCGCGGCATTGGACGAAGTGCAGACGGTGCCGCCGTTCTCCCCCACCAGCGACTTAATCTCGGCGGCGGAGTTGATGTACGTCACCGGTACCACTCGTGAGGCCAGGTTCATCTGGCGCAACTCGTTCCAGCAAACCTCGAGCTGATCCGCCGGCGCCATGTCGGCCATGGAACAGCCGGCCGCAAGGTCCGGAAGAATCACGCGTTGATGCGGCAGCGCCAGGATGTCGGCGCTCTCGGCCATGAAGTGCACACCACAGAACACGATGTAGTCGGCGGCGGGATGATTCGCAATCGCGCCGGCGAGCTTGAACGAATCGCCGGTGTAGTCGGCGAAGCGGATCACTTCATCGCGCTGGTAGTGGTGGCCGAGAATAACCAGGCGGTCGCCGAGAGCGGCCCGGGCCGCGCCAATGCGCAGCGCCATCTCCTCGTCTTGAAGATTGAGGTAGGCGTCAGGCAGAGGCTGGCGCTCGTGAAGCGACGCCTTCTCGACCTCGTTAAGAACCGGCAAAAATGTCATCGGCATGGAATGTAGCGTCCGCCTTTAGGCGGACTACAAGGTCCGGCTAAAGCCGGACACCACAGGAGCTGGAATTCGGACGACGTTGTACAGCGTATCCCGCTCGATCGGCTCGCGACCAGCGGCTCGGATGAGCTGCTCGATGTCATCCGTCGACAGCGTCGTCGGCGTGGACGAGCCGGCCATGTGATAAATCGTCTCTTCCTGCACAGTGCCGTCCAGGTCGTCGGCGCCAAACCATAGCGCGGTCTGTGCCACTTCCACTCCGCACGAGATCCAGTACGCCTTGATGTGATCGACGTTGTCGAGCACGAGACGGGCGACCGCATGCACCTTCAGCGTCTCGCCGGCCGACGGCGCCGGGAGCTTGCGCATCTGGTTGTTGTCGGGATGGAACGCCAGCGGAATGAACGCCTGCAACCCGCCGGTGTCATCCTGCAACGCGCGCGTCTGCAGCAAGTGATCGACGCGCTCTTCGGTGGTCTCGATGTGACCATAGAGCATGGTGACATTGGTGCGCATGCCCAGTTCATGGGCGATGCGATGGATCGCAAGATAGCGCGCGCCATCACACTTGTCGTGGCAAATCTTCTGGCGCACGCGCGGCGCGAAGATCTCGGCGCCGCCGCCCGGCAGCGAGTCGAGGCCCGCCGCCTTCAGTTCCTGCAGCACCTGGCGGTCAGTCTTGCCGTAGTGATCCGCGAAGAACGCGATCTCCACCGCGGTGAAGCACTTCATGTGGATGCCGGGGCGGATCTGCTTCAATCCGGTCAGCAGGTCCGTGTAGGAACTGAACGGCAGGCCCGGGTGCAGGCCATTGACGATGTGGATTTCGGTGAGGGGCTGATCGCCACGCTGGCGCAGCTTGGCGAAGACCTGCTCGAGCGACATCGTGTGCGAGCCGGGGTCACC
>CAMBHC010000028.1 GCA_945866285.1 Candidatus Sulfopaludibacter sp. SbA3
GGCGACCTCGCGTCCGGCCAGCACCCCCTCATCGTCAACGCCGTGCTGGTGGGCCTGTTTGCGGCCATCCTGTCGGATACGGTGACCGAGGTGAACGCCCGCGCCGTGGCCGCGGCCCGCGGCATTGACTTGATTGAATCGTCCAGCACCCGCGCCCGCGACTACCGCAGCCTGCTGTCAGTCAAGATGATGACCAGCGATGGCGAGCGCTGGGTTGAAGGCACCGTGGCCGCGAACCACTCGCGGCTGATCCTGCTGAACGGCGTGCCGATCGAAGCGCCCCTGAACGGCACCCTGCTGCTGCTTGCCAACAACGATCAGCCGGGCGTGATCGGCGAGGTCGGCACCATTCTCGGCAAGCACGGCATCAACATCGCCAACTTTGCGCTCGGCCGCAGCGGCACGGGCGCCGTCGGCGCCGTCAACGTCGACGAGCCGGGTGAACAGATTGGTGAGGATGTGCTGAAGGCGATCCGCGGCGTAAAGCCCGTGAAGGCAGCCTGGCTCGTGCGCGTGTAGCATCCGGATTGACGATGTGGTGTCCGCCTTCAGGCGGACCAAAGCGATGTAGCGTCCGCCTTCAGGCGGACCTTGCGATGGAGGGTCCGGTTCTAGCCGGCCTCTCCATCCTCCGAATACGCCCACTCAATCAACGCCGCGAGGTTGGTCGTCGGCGCACCGCTTGAGGGCCAATCCCCCACCGATTTTGCCAGACCTGCACGGACTGGGTTTTCCAGGAGGTATCTGGATACCGCGCGGCTTGTCTGGTCACTTCGTACAACGTGCTCGTATCCGTACCGTTGCCACAGGCGGCTGCCGGTTGCTTGTGAGTGAGCGTATCCGGCGTACTGTTTCGCCAGCTTGAAGAATCTCCGGCCGTCGGCGTCCAGCCTCATGCCCTCCACCAGCATGTGGAGATGGTCTGGCATGAAGCAGTACGCGACTATTGCGATACCGCACGGGTCGCAGGCGCGCATGATCTGCGACATGGCGCGGTCGGCAACCGCTGAATCTTGAAATAGCGGTTGGCGTTCAAAGCAGCACCACGTCAAGAAATACCGGTGTGCCCCGAGGTAATCGAAGTTGCGGAGCGGCTCTGGATGCCTTGGAAACATCCTCGGGATGAAGCAGGAGTCGAGCCAGCTGAGGTCCGCCTAAAAGCGGACGCCACATTCCGAGGTCCGGCTGAAGCCGGACGCCACAGCGTCAGGGCAGACGAAGGGTTTGGGTGAGGCCGGCGGCGTCGACGATGACGACGCTGGTTTCGTCAACCCGAACGATACTGAAGCCGTTGGACAGGCGGTCGCCGGCCTTCACGAAGGTCATGGAACCGTTGTCGACCAGAATCGCCGTCCACTCGGTGGCGCCCTCCTGCTGATTCGACGCAATCCCCGACAACTTAAACACCGGCAGCGGAGGCGTGAACGGCACCGGGGCGGCCACGACCGGGACAGCCATGGGCTCGGCAGCTTGCCGACCGACGCTCGGCACCTGTCGTGAGCCGAAGACGAATGGATTCCGGCCGACGGACGGGGTGCGGGTCGGTTGCGTCTCCAGCCGTTCCTGTAGTTTCCTGGTGAGCGGTGCCGGGCTGGCGGCACTGCCAAGGGGCCGCGGCCCCGTGCGCGGGCGCGCCGTCGCGGCACCCGGCGCCAGTTGAGAAGACGAGGCAGAAGACCCCGCCAGCCAGCCAACGGCCAGGCTGAGCGCGCCAATCAGCAGTACGGCTCCGGGGCTCAAGTTCTTCAGCATCACGCGGCTTCCCTATTAGACCAAATTTTGACGCCGCCCGCGGCGTTGGTCCAGCTGACCGCCTTCGTCGAGGCTACGGCGCTCAAGAAGCTGCCCCCTACATGGCCTGGCTGCCACAATCCGCTGTGGTATGATTCACCGTGCACGCCAATTCGGTCGAGCGTCTTCGAAATACGCTGACTGAATCGTCGGTCCTCGCTGTGATCCCCGCGAGGTTCCACTCCACTCGACTCCCCGGAAAAATTCTCGCCGACATCGCTGGTGAGCCGATGATTGCGCACGTCTACCGCCGGGCGTCCGCCGCCAGTCTGGTACACGCGACGCTGGTCGCGACCGATGATGCGCGTATTGCGCGTGCTATCGAGGCGATTGGCGGTGTCGCGGTCCTGACCAGGCCCAACCACGTCAGCGGTAGTGACCGCATTGCCGAGGTCGTGTCGCAGCTGCCCTGCCGCCTGGTGGTCAATGTCCAGGGTGACGAGCCGATGCTCGATCCCACGACAATCGATGCCGCGGTCGCGCCCATGCTGGCTGATTCGACGCTTGAAATGAGCACCCTCTGCCGGCCGCTGGCGGACGATTCCGAGCTGCAGGCCAAGAGCATCGTGAAGGTGGTCACCGATCTCAAGGGGCGGGCGCTCCACTTCTCCCGTTCGGCGATGCCCGGCAGTGCTGCTCATATCGGCCTGTATGTTTATCGGCGCGACATCCTCTTGAAGTTAGCGGCCCTGCCCCCGGCTCCCCTCGAGATCCTCGAGTCGCTGGAGCAGCTGCGGGCCCTCTCTCACGGCATTGGCATTCGCGTGGTGCCGACGACCCACGCCTCGGCTGGCGTCGACACGCCCGCGGACCTTGAACGAGTAAGACAGTTGCGGGCGCCCCATAACGGGGCGCCCTACGTGATGTGAGACCCGCCATGGAAAATACCGGACGACAAACCAAATACATCTTCGTGACCGGAGGGGTCGTGTCGTCGCTTGGCAAGGGCCTGGCGGCCGCTTCGATCGGCGCCCTGCTCGAAGGTCACGGCTACAAGGTCACGCTCCAGAAATTCGACCCGTATATCAACGTCGATCCCGGGACGATGAGCCCGTACCAGCACGGCGAAGTCTACGTCACCGACGATGGCGCCGAGACCGACCTGGACCTCGGGCACTACGAGCGGTTCACCAACATGACCGCGACGCGCAACAGCAACTGGACCACCGGCAAGATCTACATGTCGGTCATCCAGAAAGAGCGCCGCGGCGATTACCTGGGCCGCACCGTCCAGGTCATCCCCCACATTACCAACGAGATCAAGGACTGCATCCGCCAGGCCGGGCGCGATGTGGATGTGGTGCTGGTGGAGATCGGCGGCACGGTCGGCGACATCGAGAGCCTGCCGTTCCTCGAGGCGATCCGCCAGTTCCGCCAGGACGTGGGCCGCGAGAACACCATCTACGTCCACCTCACGCTGGTGCCCTACATCGGCGCGGCTGGCGAGCTGAAGACCAAGCCGACGCAGCACAGCGTGCGCGACCTCCGCTCCATCGGCATCCAGCCCGACATCCTGCTGTGCCGCACCGACCGCACCCTCTCGCGTGAGATCAAGCAGAAGATCGCGTTGTTCTGCGACGTCAACGAAGAAGCCGTGATCACCGCGAAGGACGTGCCGACCATTTACGAGGTCCCGCTGGCCTTCCGCGAGGAGGGTCTCGATTCCGTGGTCCTGAAGTATTTGCACCTGCCGCCGAGCGAGTCGCGGATGCAGGCGTGGGAAGAGCTCGTCGAGCGGATCAGGAACCCCGAAGAGGAACTGACCATCCACGTCGTCGGCAAATACACCGGCTACGAAGACTCGTACAAGTCGCTGAACGAGGCGCTCTATCACGGCGGCTTCGCGAACAGCGTCCGCATCAACATCCAGTGGGTGGAGTCAGAGGCGCTCGAGCAAGAGGGCGGCTCGCGCCTGCTCGAAGGGGCCACGGCCGTTCTCGTCCCCGGCGGCTTCGGCTCGCGCGGCACGCGCGGCATGATGAAAGCGTCCGAGTATGCGCGCGCGCACGACATCCCCTTCTTCGGCATCTGCTACGGCTTCCAGTGGGCCACGGTGGAGTACGCGCGCAACGTGTGCGGACTCGAAGGCGCCGACTCGACGGAAGTTGATGAGGCCGCGCCACACAAGGTGATCTACAAGCTGCGCGACCTGCTCGGGGTCGATGAACTGGGTGGCACCATGCGCCTGGGTCGCTATGCCTGCGAGCTGGCGGCCGGCTCGCTGGCGAGGAAGATCTACGGCACCGACTTGATCCACGAGCGGCATCGCCACCGCTTTGAGTTCAACTGCCTGTACGAACCGATGCTGGCCGAGCACGGCATGAAGATCTCGGGACGCTCCCCCGACGGGAAGTTTGTGGAAATCGCCGAACTGCCCGGTCACCCCTGGTTCGTCGCGGTGCAGTTCCACCCCGAGTTCCAATCGCGCCCGCTCAAGCCGCATCCGTTGTTTGCCAGCTTCGTGGAAGCAGCCAAGCGGCAGAAGCACGCAGACGGCGGGCAACCGGTGCGCGTCGCCAAGAGCGAGGCCTAGGTGCAGGCTGTCGCGCCGGTCAGCGCCGGCTCGGTGACGTTCGGCACCGGGCATCCGCTGGCCTTCATCCTGGGGCCGTGCGTCATCGAGAGCGAGTCGCACGCCATCGACACGGCGGTGTTCATCGCCGAGGTGGCCCGGCGGCTCGGCACGCCGGTGGTCTTCAAGGCGTCGTTCGACAAGGCCAATCGCACGTCGATCACGTCGTATCGCGGCCCCGGACTCACCGAGGGGCTGAACGTGTTGGCCAAGGTCAAGGCGCGGACGGGGCTGCCGATTCTCACCGATGTCCACGAGGTCAGCCAGGTCGCACCGGCGGCCGAGGTGGTCGATATCCTGCAGATTCCGGCGTTCCTGTCGCGGCAAACCGACCTCCTGGTGGCAGCCGCGAAAACCGGCCGCGCCGTCAACGTCAAGAAGGGCCAGTTCCTGTCGCCGAAGGACATGAAGCACGTGATCGCGAAGGTCACCGAGTCTGGCAACCAGAAGGTGCTGGTCACGGAACGGGGCGCCTCTTTCGGCTACAACAATCTCGTCGTCGATCCGCGCGCCTTCCCAATGCTCCGCGAGCTGGGGTACCCCGTGATCTTCGACGTCACCCATAGCCTGCAACTGCCGGGCGCCGGTGACGGCGTCACGGCCGGCCTCGCGCAGTACATCAAACCCATGTCGTCAGCTGGTGTCGCCGCCGGCGTCGACGGCGTGTTCATGGAAGTGCACGAGGAACCGAGCCGCGCCAGGAGCGATGCGGCCAATGCGCTCCGCCTCGACCTGCTTGAACCGCTCATGCGGCGGCTGGTCGCCCTTGATAAGATCGTCCGCCATGCCTGACCTGTCACTCGCCCGGAAGGTACTCGAAACGGAAGCCGCCGCGGTCCTCGCGCTGGTTGCTCGCCTCGACGAGCGGTTCGCGCGTGCCGTCGTGCTGGTGCGCGACTGCAAGGGCCGCGTGATCGTCACCGGCATGGGCAAGTCCGGCATTATTTGCCGCAAGATCGCCGCCACGCTCTCCAGCACCGGCACCCCGGCGTTCTTCCTGCATCCCGCTGAAGCCATTCATGGCGACCTCGGCGTGGTCCAGGCCGACGACGTGGTCATTGCCATGTCGTATAGCGGCGAGACGGAAGAACTGACGCGCGTGCTCGAGACGGTCAAGCGCATCGGCGCACCGCTGATTGCCCTCACCGGGGACATGACCTCAACCCTGGCAAGGGCGGCCAACGAAGCCATCGACTGCCGCGTCTCTGAAGAGGCCTGCCCGATGAACCTGGTGCCCACGGCGAGCACCACGGCCGCCCTCGCCATGGGCGACGCCCTCGCCATGGCGGTGCTGGTCGAGAAGGGCTTCAGGCCCGAGGACTTCGCCAACCTGCATCCCGGTGGCAAACTCGGCAAGCGCTTGATGCGGGTCGAGCAACTGATGCACGCCGGCGAAGCACTGCCCGTCGTGCAACTGCACACGGCGATGAAAGACGTGATTTACGAGATGTCGCGCAAGGGACTGGGCATGACGTCGGTGGTGGAGAAGGATGGCCGGTTGGCCGGCATCATCACCGACGGGGACCTTCGCCGCAAGTGGTCGGCGGCCAGCGTTCAGGATCTGACGGCCCGCGACGTCATGAGCGTGAACCCGGTGACCATTCCTCACGACACGATGGCGGTCGAGGCGCTCGCGATGATGGAACAGCGCAAGATCACCTCGATTGTCGTCATCGACGCCGATCACCGCGTCGAGGGAGTCGTGCACCTGCACGACCTGTGGCGAACGGAGATGGTGTAGCTGTGGGGTTCGGCGATTCGCTCCCGCTGCTCTTCCAGCTGATCGCGCTGCTTGTCGGCCTGGCCGCCGGCAAGGCATGGGAACGCTACAAGCTGCGCGACGGCCGCTGGATTGATCGCCGGCGGGCGCGCGATTCGCACCACTATGTGCTCGGCCTCAACTTCCTGGTGTCAAACCAGATCGACCTGGCGATCGAGGAGCTCAGCCAGGCCACGCGCGTGGACAGCGACGCGCTCGAGATCCACTTGATCCTGGGCAACGTGCACCGCGAGCGCGGCCAGGTCGCGCGCGCCATCCAGGTACACCAGGCGCTGCTGCAACGGCCGAAGCTGACCAAGGTCGAGCACGCGTACATCCTGTTGTGCCTCGGCCTCGACTTCAAGCGTGGCGGTTTTGTCGATCGCGCGCTCGAAGCATTCAACGAGGTCGTTCGGATGGACCCGAACAACCAGTACGCCCTGCTCTACCTCCAGAAACTGCATGAGGAACAGCACCAGTGGGCCGACGCCCACCGCATCCGCAAGCAGCTGGTGGCCCTGAGCGGCCCCGACACGCAGCCCCGGAACCAGGCGATCCTGGGCTTCCTCGAGAATGCCCTGGGGAGCGAAGCCCTGGCCGTCGGCGACCGCGGCCGAGCCGCCCGGCACTTCGAAGAGGCCATCGGCCTCGACGCGGGAACCGTGCCCGCCTTCCTGAATCTTGGGGACGTCCGCTTGATGCAGGGCGATGTCGCGGGTGCCGAGAACGCCTGGGACCGCCTGATGATCAGCTCGCCCGAGCGGGCTTACCTGGCGTTTGCTCGTCTTGAGAAGCTGTATGAGCAGTTAGGCCAGCCTCACAAGTTCGAGGAGCGCTGCCTGCGACTGATTGCGGCCAACTCACAGGACTGGCGGGCGCGCCTGGCGCTCGGTGGCCACCTGGCCAAGCGCGGACGCGATACCGAGGCGTTCGAGTTTCTGCTCACCGCGCTCGAACACAATCCACATGGCTTGACCGTGCACCAGTCGGTGTGGGGCGTGCTGCTGAAACTCGATCTGGGCCGCGCACTCGTCCAGCGCTACATCGAGTCGGCGCGGTCGTCGGTGTTCTTCCTCGATCCGCACGTCTGCGTGAAGTGCCATTACCGCAGCACCGAACTACTGTGGCAGTGCCCGCACTGCCACGAGTGGAACTCGTTCGTGGAAGAACGCATTGCGCCGGCGCAGGACGCCACCGTCGAGATGTAGTCAGGGCTCGGGGAAGAGCGACTAGCGGCTCTTCCCTTCGTTAAACAACGCGATCAGCTTGTCCACCTGCGCGTTGGTCTCGTCGAACGTGCCGTCGGTTTTGACGACGAAGGTGGCCTTGTCGACCTTCTTCTCGATGGGCAACTGCGCGGCCAGCCGGCGCTCGGCGTCTTCCTTCGTCAATTGATTGCGCTCCATCACTCGTGACAGTTGCATGGCACGTGGACAGGCGACGAGGATGACGTCCGAAAACTGGTTCTCGCGCCCGGTCTCGTACAGCAGCGGGATGTCCGCCACGGCGAAGGGCGTCTTCTTGGGGAGGGTCGCGAAGTACTTGTCGATCGCTTTCTGAACCGCCGGATGGATGATCGCTTCAAGGTCCTGGCGGGCGCGCTTGTCCTTGAAAATGATCTGCCCCACCCTGATGCGATCCATCGTGCCATCGCGACGGATGACGTCAGGACCGAACCGCTGTCGGACCGCCGTGAGGGCCGGTGTTCCGAGGGCCACCACTTCGCGAGCGAGAATATCGGCATCGACAATCGGCACACCGGCCTCACGCAGTCGGGTGGCGACGTAAGTCTTGCCGGTGGCAATGCCACCCGTGAGCGCTATCTTTCGGATCGCCATAACGCGTGTGGCGGCTAGACTGCCCGCCCTCTATCCTTCCGCAGCTCCGCTGCAGTCACTGTGTTGCGCAGGACCATGGCGATCGTGAGCGGCCCCACGCCGCCCGGTACGGGCGTCAGCGCCCCCGCCACTTCTTCAACATTGGGATGGACATCGCCGACCAGAACGCTCCCCTTCTCGGCAAACTGGGCACGCTTCCGGCTCCCCTCGGTAAAACACCGCTCGACTTCGGCCCGCGCGGTCAGGCTGTTGATGCCAACGTCGATCACCGTGGCACCCGGCTTCACGTAGTCGCGCGTCACGAACGCCGGCCGGCCGATGGCGGCCACCAGCACGTCGGCCGTTCGCGCCACCTCAGCCAGGTTCGCCGTCCGCGAGTGGCAGACGGTGACGGTGGCATCACGGTGCAGCAACAGCATGGCCATGGGCTTACCCACGATATCGCTTCGCCCGATCACCACGGCGTGCTTGCCGCGCAGCGGGATCGACTCGCGTTCGAGTAACTCGATGCACCCCAGGGGCGTGCAGGCCACGAGCGCCTGCCGCTTCTGCACCAGCAGACCGACGTTGAGGGGGTGGAAGCCGTCCACGTCCTTCAACGGGTCAATGGTGTCGAACACCCGCTGCTCGGCATCGGCCCCCATGCCCGCCGGCAAGGGCGACTGCACCAGGATGCCGTCGACGGCGTCGTTCTCGTTCAACTGACGGACCAGCGCGAGGGCGGCATCGATGGACGCCTCGACATCGAGCCGAAACAGCTCGGCCCGGCACCCGGCCTCGGTCACAGTCTTGAGCTTATTGCGGACATAGACCTCGGAAGCCGGATTGTTGCCGGCCAGCACCACGCCGAGCCCAGGGGGCCGGCCGTGGCGCTGCACAAACGCCGCAACCCGCGGAGCGACTTCGTCGCGAATGCGTCCGGCGCACGCGGCGCCGTCTAGCCGTCGTGCCGCCAGAACTAGCCCTTTTCTCCGGACGCCTTGGTCAGGCCGAAGCCGACCAGCCACACCGCGATCGACACCGCCAGGAACTGCAGGCCGAACGTATCGGCCTGATCGGCCGTGACGCCAATCTCGTGCCACTTCGCCGTCGTCTCGTTGGTGATGCCAAACTCCGTCATGTAGCCGAGGACAACCATGCACGCGGCGTTGAAGATCAACAGCAGGCCGAGCGTATTGACGAAGTTGGCCAGCGACTGCATGGGTGTGCGCTTCGCCGATTCAGCGGCATTCACCAGCGGGCTATGCGTGCGGCCGTAGAACCAGTAGATGACCATGCCGAGGTCCAGCCACACCAGGAAACGCACCCAGGTCAGGATCGGCAGGCTCAACATCAGGTACGAGCACGACAGGATGCCGAGTACCGGGAAGATCGGGCCAAAGGGCACGCGGAACGGGCGCTTCGCTTCCGGCCGCGTCTGCCGCAGTCGCAGGACTGCGGCGCAGACCACGACGAAGGCGAACAGCGTGCCGATGCTGGTCATCTCGCCCACCACCTGGATCTGCGTGACACCGGCCACCAGGGCGACGACCACGCAGGTGATGATGGTGGTGATGTAGGGGGTGCCAAAGCGGGGGTGCACCTTGCTGACGCCCTGCGGCAGCAGGCGGTCCCGGCTCATGGCGAAGAAGATGCGCGGCTGGCTCATCAGCATGACGAGCATGACCGAGGTAATGCCGGCCACCGCGCCGGCTGAGACGAGACCGGCCGCCCAGTCCTGGCCGATCACCGACAGCGCGAACGCCACCGGCGCATTGAGGAACTTCACCGACTCGGCCTGATCGACCATCGCGACGCCGGGCAGCACCTCGGCCAGCGCGCGGTACTCGACCACCGGGATGATGCCAGTCAGCACGGCGCCGACCGCGAGATACAGGATGGTGCAGACGACCAGCGATGCGATGATGCCGATCGGTAGGTCGCGCTGCGGGTTCTTGGCCTCTTCGGCCGTCGTCGAGACCGCGTCGAAGCCGATGTAAGCGAAGAACACTACCGCCGCGGCGGACATGATCCCCGGCCATCCGTACGGCGCGAACGGCTGCCAGTTCGCGGGCTCCACGTAGGAGACGCCGGCGGCCAGGAAAAAGACAACGGCGACCAACTTGATGGCGACCATGACGGCGTTAAAGCGCGCCGACTCGCGGATGCCGATCACCAGCAGGACCATGATCAGCAGCACGATGATCACCGCCGGCAGGTTAATGATGCCGATCGGCGGCGCCGCCGCGATGGCCATGGGCAACTCGATGCCGAAGCCCGCCAGCAGGCGCTGCATGTAGCCGCTCCAGCCGATGGCCACCGTCATCGACCCGACCGCGTACTCGAGAATCAGGTCCCAGCCAATCATCCACGCCACCAGTTCGCCGAGTGTGGCGTAGGCGTAGGTGTAGGCGCTGCCGGCAATGGGAATCATCGAGGCGAACTCGGCGTAACAGAGCGCCGCGAACGCGCACGCGAGCCCGGCGGCCAGGTACGACATGATGATGGCGGGACCGGCCTGATTGGCCGCGGCGGTCCCGGTGAGCACGAAGATTCCGGTGCCGATGATGGCGCCGATACCGAGGAGCGTCAGATCCACGGCTGAGAGGCTGCGCTTGAGCGCCTTGCCTCCATGTTCGACGTCGCCGA
This sequence comes from Candidatus Sulfopaludibacter sp. SbA3, assembly GCA_945866285.1. Classification (GTDB taxonomy): domain Bacteria; phylum Acidobacteriota; class Vicinamibacteria; order Vicinamibacterales; family UBA2999; genus 12-FULL-67-14b. The sequence goes on from CAMBHC010000028.1 coordinate 10,589, forward strand.
CGAGCTGCTCGATCGACTTCGTCTTGAATAGATTCGAATCCATTCCGCCTCCAACTAGTTGGTCGGTCCTGCCCCTACCGAGAGCAGGTGGCTGGTAAACAGCGCCAATTATATGGGGAATCGCCCAGCTTTGTGCCGTGCATTGTGGAGGCCACCACTTCTTGCGGTTGCCTCTCTAGGTCAACGCCTCAATGAACGCGCGCGCCCGGGCTTCGGGTGCCGCGGACAACAGGTCGCTGATCACCGCCACCGACGAGGCACCGGCGGCAATCACCGAAGGCGCCAGGTCGAGGGTGATGCCGCCAATGGCCACCACCGGCAGGCCACGCGCACCGGCGGCGGCACTGACCCGCCGAACCGTCTCGAGCCCCACCGGTTGGTAGCCCGTGGCTTTCGTAGCGGTACCGAAGACCGGACCAATCGCCACATACGAGACGGGCGCGTCGAGCGCCGCGGTCCATTGGGTTTCGGTATGGGTCGACAGGCCGACCCAGGATGACTCCCCCACGACCCGCCGCGCATCGGCGGGCGGCAGGTCTTCCTGGCCCACATGCAATCCGTGCGCGTCGGCCAGGGCGGCCACATCGGCGCGGTCGTTAACGATCAGCACGCCGCCGGCGGCACGGGCTTCCGACACACTCGCGGTAGCGAGGTCGAGGAATGCCCCGCTGTCCCAGACCTTGGCGCGCAGCTGGATCAGGCGGACGCCGGCAGAAAGAACGGCGCGAACCAGGTCGAGCGGCGGCCGCCCGGCGGCGGCGCACAACTCGACATCAACGATCGCGTAAAGCCTGGGAAGACTAAGCAGATTCTGCCAGCCGGGTGGCTTTGGGCTTGGCGGCAAAGCGCTCCATGAAGTGCGTGCTCATCCGGCCGGCGATGAAGTCAGGGTCGCTCAGAATTTTGAGGTGCAGCGGAATCGTGGTCTTGATTCCCTCCACCACCGACATCTCGAGCGTCCGCTTCATGCGCGCAATCGCTTCCTGGCGGTCGCGCCCATGCACGATCACTTTTGCGATCATCGAATCGTAGTACGGCGAGATGAGGCATTCCGAGTGCGCCGCGGTATCGACGCGCACCCCAGGTCCGCCAGGGATGCTGAAGGCGTGGATCATGCCCGGCGAAGGCACGAACGTCTCCGGATCCTCCGCGTTGATCCGGCACTCCATGGCATGGCCGGTGAACGTGACCTCGCTCTGCTTGAAGCCGAGGCGCGCACCGGCGGCGATGCGAATCTGCTCCTTCACGATGTCGATACCCGTCACCATTTCGGTCACCGGGTGCTCCACCTGCACGCGGGTATTCACTTCCATGAAGAAGAAGTTTCCCTTCTCGTCCAGGAGAAATTCGAACGTGCCGGCGTTGGTGTACTGCACCGCGCGAGCGGCATCAACCACCACGGCGCCCATCTTGCGGCGCACCTTGTCCGAGACGACGATCGACGGCGACTCTTCAAGCAACTTCTGGTGCCGGCGCTGGATCGAGCACTCGCGCTCACCCAGGTGGATCACGTTGCCGTGATGGTCGCCGAGAATCTGGAACTCGATGTGCCGGGGCGAGTCCAGGTACTTCTCAATGTAGACGTCACCGACGCCAAACGCCGACTCGGCTTCCCGCTGGGCCGTCTTGAAGGCATGCGGTAGCTCCGATGGATCCTTGACGATGCGCATGCCGCGCCCGCCGCCGCCGGCCACCGCCTTGATAATCACCGGGTAGCCAATCTGCTGCGCGATCTTGATCGCGCGCTCTTCACTCTCGACCGGGCCATCACTGCCGGGCAGCATCGGCACGCCTGCCTTCTTCATGGCGCGGCGGGCCTTCGACTTGTCGCCTAGCAGGCGGATGACACTCGGGTCGGGACCGATGAAGCGGATGTGGCAGGCCTCGCACACTTCGGCGAGGTAGGCGCTCTCAGAGAGAAATCCGTAGCCTGGGTGCAGCGCATCAGCGCCGGTGATCTCGGCGGCGCTGATAATGGCCGGCACGTTCAGGTAGCTGTCGCTGCTGCGCGCCGGGCCGATGCAGATATCCTCATCCGCATACCGCACGTGCAAGGAATTTTCGTCAGCCTCTGAATAGACGGCGACCGTCTTGATGCCCAGTTCGCGACACGCGAAAATCACGCGCAGCGCGATCTCTCCACGATTAGCGACGAGGATTTTCTTGAACATGGTTTAGGTGGTGGGCCGGATGGCGAACAGGCGCTCGCCGTACTGGACGGCCTGGGCGTTCTCCACGTAGACGCTGGTGATCTCGCCGTCGTAATCGGAGTCGATCTCGTTCATCAACTTCATGGCTTCGATGATGCACAGGACCTGGCCCTTGCGCACCACGTCGCCCACCGAGGCCAACGCCTTGGCGCCGGGCTCGGCCGCGCGGTAGAACGTGCCGACGATCGGCGACTTCACGATCGCCAGTTCGCTGCCGGCGTCCGCGACAAGAGGGGCGGCGGGCGCGGCCACCGCCACCGGCGGCGCGGCCACGGGCGCCATCACCGGCGCCGCCGCGACCATCTGCGGCATGGTGACGGCGTGATGGCTGGATCCGCTCTTGATGCGGATCTTGACGCCGTCGTGTTCCAGTTCGAACTCGCTCAACTCGTTCGACTTGATGAATTCGATGAGTTGCTTGATCTCGTCCAGTGTCATGTCAGGTCGCTCACATCAGCCGTGGCACGTCGGTCAGCCATTCGGGGCCTTCCATCGTCACCACAACATCATCTTCTATCCGCACGCCGCCCCAGCCCGGAAGGTACGCGCCTGGCTCCAGCGTGAAGACCATGCCCACTTCCAGCGGCTCCACCGGAAGATTCGGCCGAGACCGAGTCACCCGTGGACGTTCGTGCACCTCGAGACCCAAACCGTGCCCGGTGCCGTGGCTAAACGCCGCACCGAGTCCGGCCCGTTCCAGCACTTGCCGGGCGGCCTCGTCTATTTCCGTCGCCGGGCGCCCAACTCGAACGGCCGCAAAGGCCGCCTGCTGTGCTGCCACGACATCATCTAACACCCGCCTTGCCCGCTCAGACGCCGGCCCGACCGTGATGGTCCTGGAAAGGTCCACCGCATATCCGTCGAGCATGCCGCCGAAGTCGAGCACCACCAGGTCGCCGGTCTCCAGCCTTCGGTCGCCACTCCGGTAATGAGGAATGGCTGAATTCGGTCCCGACGCGACGATGGTATCAAACGCGGGCTTGTCGAACCCGACCCGCCGGAGTTCCCCTTCGATGAGGCCGGCCATGTCGCGCTCGCGCATTCCCGCTAAGGCTTTTGGGATTATACACTTAGCGGCATCAGAAAGTCTCGCGGCGGCCTCCCTGAGCTGGGCAATCTCCCAGGAATCCTTCACAGATCGCAGGTTCTCCACCATGTCGTCAGTGGCTTCGAGAACCTTCGGGCTACCCATCTCGGCCAGGCGGGAGGTCAGGCAGAAGTGCTGCCGGACTGTCATGTGACCCGCCTCAATCCCAACCCGCCCCCCGGAATAGGCCTGGAGGGCCCCGGCGAGTGAGTCCTCAAAACTGCCACCAGACGAGATCAGGGTGAGGCTGAGGCCGTCCACGGCCGCCAGGCGGTCCGTCGCGGGCGGCAGATACCGGGCATCCACGAACAGCCGCAT
>CAMBHC010000029.1 GCA_945866285.1 Candidatus Sulfopaludibacter sp. SbA3
ACCGACGGCGGCTCAACGTTGTCGAAATGGAGGGCCGCACCACGGGCAATACCGGCGTCGCCGACGCGCTTCAGCAGCCGGGGGATATCTGCGGCGTCGAGCTGTGAGGCATTCGCATCCACCAGACCCATGCCTTCGGCCCGCCGCCACACCTCGATGGCGAGCGTCCGCATCGACCGGATCGCAATTGGATCAAATTTGGACTTTATTTGGGTCTGAGCCATTACCCGAATCTATTCCAAACCGAATGGCGCGTCAAGACGGGCTGCGGGTCCGCCTGAAGGCGGACACCACAACATGTGAGACGCAGGGGTCAGACCCCGATGTACTTGGCGAACTTCTCGGGCGCGACGTTGCCGCCGGTAACGATGGCGACCACCTGCCCCACCGGGTGACCGAGTCCCAGGTGGACGGCCGCGGTGGTGATCGCGCCGCTCGGCTCGGCGACGATGCGCGCTTGCTTGAACAGCCAACCGACGGCTGCGGCAATGTCGGCTTCGCCCACCGTCACGACTTCATCCACGTACTTCTGGATGTGCGCAAAGGTGAGGTCGCCGGGCCGCAGGTTCATCAAGCCGTCGGCGATGCTCGCTGACGAAGGGAGCGTGGTGGGCTGGCCCGCCTCGAGCGAACGCGACACCTTTGGCGCGCCGGCCGGCTCGACGGCGACGATGCGCACTGAGGGGTTTGAGAGCTTGATGGCGGTGGCGACGCCAGAGACCAGCCCGCCGCCGCCCGCCGGCACGAAGACCGTTCCGACATCCGGGCACTGCTCGAGGATCTCGAGCCCCGCGGTTCCCTGGCCGATGATGATCAGCCGGTGATCGAACGGCGGCACGATAGTAAGGCCGCGCTCGCGCGCTTCCTTCTCAGCGCGCGCCTGGCGCTCCAGCGACGTCGTCCCTTCCATGATGACTTCGGCGCCGTAGCCCTTGCAGCCTTCAATCTTTACCGCCGGCGCGGTGGTCGGCATCACTATGACGGCCGGCGCACCGAGTGACTTCGCTGCCAGCGCCACCGCCTGGCCATGATTGCCGGACGAATAAGTGATCACACCGCGCTTCAGCTGGTCGGCCGACAGTTGCGCGATCATGTTGAACGCGCCGCGAATCTTGAACGCGCCCATGGGCTGCAGGTTCTCGCACTTCAGCAGCAGGCCGTCCACGTCCAACAACGGCGTGTAGACGGCGGCGTTCTCAATGCGTGCGCGCGCGTCGCGAATTTCTTCGAGGGTAACGAATTCCATTATTTGCGAACCTGGGCGAATTGGTCGCCGGCGTTGTACTTCGGCATGTCGGGCTGCATGGCAATGCGCCAGCCGAGTTGCGCCAGCGCGCGCAAGTCGTCCACGCCACCGCTGAAATCCCACGACGCGTCGTACTGGTCGCTGGGCTGGTGGTAATCCTTACCGTTGTACGCTTCCTGTTTTGCGAGCAGTGCGGCGCTGTTGGGGCCGGTGAATTCTTTCGGCTCACCCAGCGACAGGGCCGGCACGCCGACCTTCGCGAACGGGAAATGATCCGAACGGAAGAAGTAGCCGCGTTCCGGATGCGTGTCGGCGCCGAGCACGCGACCGCGTTCCTTGAGGATGCCCTCGATCATCGACCCAAGCGTTGAGCGGTCTGACCCGAGCTGGATCATGTCCTTGGACGGGCCCAGGTAGTTGACGCCATCCACGTTGATGTTGGCGGCGACCTCGTCCATCGGCATCAGCGGATTGGCGGCGAGGAAGCCCGATCCGAGCAGGCCCGATTCTTCCGCCGTCACGAACGCGAAGTAGATTGACCGTGCCGGCTTCTGCGGCGACTTGGTGAACGCCTTGGCGATTTCCAGCAGTCCGGCGCACCCCGACGCATTGTCGTAGGCGCCGTTGTAGATGCGGTCGGTGCCAGGCGTGTCGGTGGGTAGCGGTTCACGGGTGCCGAAGTGATCCCAATGCGCGCTGTAGATCACTGCCTCGGCCGGGTTAGTGCCCTTGAGCACGCCGATGACGTTGGGCGCGGTCTTGCGCGACGACCGCTGCAGCAGCGTCGCCGCCGCCTTGGTGTTGAGCGCCATCGCCTTGAAGCCCCGCTTGCTGGCCGCCTCACGCATGGTGTCGAGGTTGCGGCCACCGCGGCGCGCCAGGTCCTTCGCGGCCGTGTCAGTGATCCAGCCCTTGATCCCCAACGCCGGCTGGCCGGGCTGCGGCGGCAATGAATACTGCGTACCGCTCCACGACGACTGCACGACCTGCCACGGATAGGTGGCTGACTCGTCAGTGTGGATCAGGAGGGCGCCGGCGGCACCCTGGCGGGCGGCCTCTTCGTACTTGTAGGTCCAGCGGCCGTAGTAGGTCAGCGCCGGTCCGCCAAACAGCGTCGGCTCGTCGGCGGGCGCGGGCGGATCGTTGACCATGATCATCACCCACTTGCCGCGCACATTCACTCCGGCGTAGTCGTTCCAGTTCAGCTCGGGCGCGTTGATACCATAGCCGACGAACACCACCTCGCCCTGGACCTGTGTCCGTGACTTCTCGGTACCGGCGACGGCGATGATGTCGGTGTAGTAGCGATAGGTGTTGCCCGGCACGCTGAGCACAAAGCTGCGGTCGGCGACCGATTCAACAATGGGCACCTGCTGAAAGAAGGTGCCATCCGGCGCGGCAGGCTCAATACCCAGGGCCGCCAGCTCCTTGGCCAGATACTCCGTCGCCTTGACGCCGCCTGGCGTCGCGGGCGCGCGGCCGCCGAATTCGTCTGACGCCAGCACCTTGATATGCGTCGTCAACGAGTCGATGGTGATTTCTCCCTCAGCCGGGGCGGGCGGTGGTGGCGGTGGCGCTGGCTGGGTACACGCGGTGGTGACGAGGAGAAGGACGGCAACGGTCAGTAGCTTGTTCATTCGTTCTTCTCACGTTGCGCGTTGCGATATTCCTCGACCAGCCGCGCCACGCTGTTGGCGACGCCGGTCTGGCTGGGCGACCAGCCCAGGGCGCGAGCCTTCGGGCTGCGGACCTTCTGATCCAGCGCGAGGGCATCGGCATAGGTGCCCAGTTTCTTGCGCGCCTCGGCTATCGGCATGTAGCGGATGTCGGGGCGCTGTGGCACCTGCCCGGCAATCGCCTCAACGATGTCGCTCACGCGCTCGTCTTCTTCGTCGTTCGCATGGAAGATGCCCACCGCGAGCGGCGCCTCGAGAATGCGGACATAGAGGTCGCCCAGGTCGTGGTCATACACGCACGGCCAGTGGTTCTTGCCGGGACCGACGACGCGGACAATGCCGTTGAGGGCGTCCTTGATGAGATCCGAGACGATGCCGCGGCCGCCGCCGTAGACGACGCCGGGGCGAATAACGACCGGGCGAAGGCCGGAGGCTGCCGCCGCGAGCACGAGGTCTTCGTGCTCGGGCCGCCACGCAACGTGCGGCGGCGGGTCCAGGGGGAAGTCTTCTTCCGCGGCCTTGGTCGTGCGGCCCAGCACCCACACGCCGGAGGTATAGATGAAGGCCCGGGCCTTGCCGTCGGCCGCCATGGCGTCGCGCTGCGCGGTCAGCATGGTCTCAAGCGCCAGGCGATCAACCTGCACGCCGCGAGGCGACGACTCGAACGCCGTGTGGACCACCGCATCGGCCGACATCAACAGGGGCAGGTACATCTTCGGCAGCCCCAGCTCCGCAATGACCGGAGTAGCCCCTTTGGCGAGCAATTTTTCGGCTTTTTCCGGATCGCGGGCGATGGCCGTGACCCGGTGGCCGCCCTTGATTATCGCGTCGAGTACTGCCGACCCGATGTATCCGGTGGCGCCCGTCACGAATCTGTGCATCAACTCCCCGCTTTAGGCAGAGAGCTATTGTAGTCGACCCCCGCGTCGGCTCGATAACCTCGCCCCAAGGGCGAACCGGCGGCTGCGGTACGCGATTTGCCTATCAAGGGCGGCGCGTGACACAATCCGTGGGTTGGGACTAGTCCTGACCGCGGAGCCGATTACTGGACCTGAATGAGTAAAGACGATCTGATTGACATGCAAGGCACGGTCGTCGCCGTGCATAGCGGCGGCCTCTACCGAGTGCAGGTGGATGCCGGACACGAAGTGCTTGCGCAGCTGAGTGGACGGATGCGGCGTTTCCGCATCAAGGTGGTTCCTGGCGACCGGGTCACGGTTGGCATCTCCCCTTACGACCCTCAACGCGGCATCGTCACCTTCCGCGCCCGCTAGGGCGCAAGTTCGAGAAGTCTTGAATCCAAATTCCGCCTCACCCCGAAGACCCGGCCGGCGCCGGTCTGGTGGTGGAGGCCGTGGCGGACGCCGCGGCTCCTCCAGCGCACCCAGCTTCCGCCCGGCAGCGCCGCTGCCCGACCTGCCATGGATCATCGTTGACGCCGATGGGCCGGCGGTTCCCTTCGATGAGCTGGGCTTCGACCCTCGGCTGGAAGCAGGTTTTCGCTCCCTCGGTTTTGAAGGCACGCGACCCGTCCAGGGCGCGGTCATACCGCTCGCGCTCGATGGTGACGATGTCATTGCCTGCGCCGAGACGGGAACCGGCAAGACCCTGGCGTTTGCGGCGCCGATTCTTGAACTGCTGCTGACCGAGCAGCCCGGCTACGGCGATCCCGCGCGCGAAGCCTACACCCGCGCCCTGATTCTCGCCCCGACCCGCGAACTCGCGGTCCAGATTGAAGACTCCCTCGTCGGCCTCACGTACCACACGCCCGTCACCACCGCGCCGGTGTTCGGCGGCGTCGAGATGGGTCCGCAGGAACGCGCCCTCCAGGCTGGTGTCGACATCATCGTCGCCACGCCGGGCCGCCTGATGGATCACATGCGCCACAGCAACACGGACTTAGTCCGGGTGCAGTTCCTGGTACTGGACGAGGCGGACCGCATGATGGACATGGGCTTCTGGCCCGACGTTCAGAAGATCATGTCGGCGTTGCCGCCCGACCGGCAGACGCTGCTCTTCTCGGCCACGTTGCCGGGAGAGATCCAGCGCATGGCCAAGGAAATGCTGCGCTCGCCCAAGTATGTGCAGGTGGGCAAGCAAGGCGGCGCGGCGCGCACGATCGATCACCAGATGGTGCAGGTCGAGACCGGCGCCAAGACCGACTGGCTCGCCAACTTCGCCAAACACGAGTCAAACGGACCGGTGCTGGTGTTCGTGCGCCGCAAGGTTGACGCCGACCGGTTGACGCGCTCGCTGGTCGGCAAGAGCATTCGTGCCGCGGCGCTCCACGCGGACCGCACCCAGCAGGAGCGGTTGTCGGCGGTCGAAGGGTTCCGCTCGGGCAAGCATCCCGTGCTGGTGGCCACCGACATCGCCGCGCGCGGTCTCGACATCGAAGGCATCGCGCACGTCATCAATTTTGAGGTGCCCGACTCACCGGAAACCTACGTGCATCGCGTCGGCCGTACCGGCCGCTCTGGCGCATCGGGTCACGCGGTGACGCTGGTGTCCCCGAACGAACAGCGCAATTGGAGTGCCGTGGAGGCCGCCATTGGATTCCACGCCCGATAGCTCGCCCGCCGTCGTTCGCTTCCTGTCGTGCCGCTGGCGCAAGCCCGCGGAAGACGGCTTGCCCGATCACTGCACGCATCGCGATGTGCTGCCGATGGCCGGCAAGGAAGGGTTCAGCGCCGATTCGTGGTGTGCCGACTGCGCGCTCTACAAGGCGAAGCGCACGCCGCGCAAGCGGGAAGACCTGCAGCCGCAAGGGCAGCCCGGCCAGTCGCAGGACGACTGGCGCTTCCGCTACTAGTCCGAAAACTCCTTCGCCAACTCCACCCACTCGCCCTGCGGCGCCAGACGCTCGTATGAGCGCCAGTGCGCACGGGCGTCCACTGACCTCCCCATTTTCTCCAGCGTCACCGCCAGGTAGAAATGAGCGTCGGGGTACGCGTTGTTCAGGGCCAGCGCTTCGCGATACGACACCTCGGCTTCGCCGTAGCGAGCATGGTCGTGATGGATGTTGCCCAGGTTGAAGTGCGCCTCGAAGTAGGTGGGGTCAAGCACGATCGCGCGTTCGTACAGCGCCTGCGCTTCAGCCAGTTCATCGCGCGAGTAGCGAATGTTGGCCAGGTTGATGAGGGCCGCGACGAGGTCCGGGTCTTCATCGAGTGCGCGGCGGTAGGCCTTCACGGCCTCTTCGGTCTGCGCGGGCGTGCCATCGTCCAACAGCGAGCCCATCAGGAAATACTGTTCGGCGGACGACAGCTCGCTTACGGCCTCAGTGCCAAGGGTGCCAGGGGTGCCAAAGGTGCCAGGGGTGCCAAGGTGCGACTTCAGGTCGATGATTCTTGCCGGCTGCGCATCGAGGCGGAAGTCGAACGCTAACTGGCCGACCCGTGAGGCCTGGAGATGGCGGACGGCGGCGCGCCACACGGCGCCCTGCCGCAACTCTCCGGCGAGTTGGCGCAGCGTGGTCAAATCGCTGAAGCTGAAGAACGTATCGGCGCCGCTCTTGAACGCCGGCTTGATCAGCCCGCACTTCTCCAGGTAGCGGAGGTGGTCGAGGCGCAACGCCGGGTACATGACCAGGATGTCCTTCTGGCCGTAGTGATGGGTGGGGCGCTCGGCCACGGGAGGCCGAAGCGGCGCTGCGTTCGGCGGATCGAAGGGCAGTTCAGGCATCGATCGACTTCACGATACAACAGGACCCCAAGGGCTGGCGACAAGAACTCGCGAAGCAGCTGGGGCCGGCGAAAGCGTCGGCGCGGGGAGCGTGATCTGGTTGGCAAGCGACGGCACTTTCAAGCCGCTGCGCATGGAGGCAGCCGCTCCGGTCGGCCGCATTGTGTTGACCCTGACGTAGCGGCGAGATACCCGAGGAGTGAGTTCGGGCTGGGCCCGTCAACTCAGGGAGCCGACAACGCAGCCTGGAGTCCACCGGCCGACTCGAAGCGGCGCTCAGGTGCACCGCTGATCGCGCGAAGGATGGCTAGACTGGCTGCCTCTGGGAGACCGGTGGCGAGCGCGGCTGGCGCCGGCGGCGTGTGCTGCAACATCTGCCCGAGCAACTCGGGGACCGATGCCGCGCGGAACGGCTGACGACCGGTCACCATTTCGTAGGCGAGAACGCCAATGGTGAACACGTCGGCGCGCACGTTGGGCGCACCACCCATCAGCACCTCGGGCGCCACGTAGGGCAATTCCTGCTCGCTGGCTTCATGCCCACGCAGTTCCTGCTCCCGCATCGTCGCCAGCACATCCTGCACCGAACGAATACCGGCGGAGGAGACGACGATCTGTTCACTGCCAGGCGGGTCTAAAGACCCGCCTCTACGAGCATCCCCACCAGCCCCACCAGCCTCACCCGCCCGAATGCGGATCATGTCTGGGTTCACGCCGCAGATGAAGCCGCCGCTGCGGTGAAGGGCCGCGACCGCATCGAGCGCCTGCGCCAACAGCGCCGACGCACGCGGCCACGCGAATGCGCCGCTTGCCGCGAGCGCCTGCCGGAGGCTCGGGCCATCGACGAAGTCGGTGACCAGGAACACGTTCTGGTCGTCTTCACCGAAATCGCGGACCTGCAGCAGGCCGGGATGCGGCACTTGCTGGGTGCGCGCCTCGAGCAGGAACCGCGCGCGCACGGCATCCCAATGTGGCTGCTCGTCACGCTTCAGGATGCGAATGGCGACCGGCACGCCGAGGGCGCGATGGGTCCCTCGATAGGTCAGGCTCCCAAGGCGACCGCGGCCAATCAGCCCGCCCAGTTCGTAGCGCGAGAGCAGCCCGCCGCCTTGTCCGGGTGCGGCATCGACATCGGCATCGCCCGCGGCCTCGCGGAGAGCATCAACGAAGTCGGTGACGCTCTGCCACCGGTCTGCCGGATTCTTGTCGATGGCGCGCATCACGGCGCGGTCGATGGTCTCCGACAAGCCGGCCAGCCGTGTCGCCGGATTGGCGGGACGCACGGTCAACATCTGGTTGATCAACGTCACGCGGTTGCCGGCGTCGAAGGGACGCGTGCCGGTCAGCATCTCGTAGGCGATCATCCCCAGGGCGTAGACGTCGGTGGCCGCGGTCACATCCTCGCCACGCATCTGTTCCGGCGCCGCATAGGCGACGGTACCGACGAAGAACGCGGGATCGGTCAACCGGGTCTCGTCGCTGGCCGCCTTCATGGCCGCCAGGCCGAAATCAATCACCTTGTAGACGCGCTCGCCCGACTCGTAGCGATGCACCACGATGTTTGCGGGCTTGAGGTCGCGGTGGGTAATGCCGCGGTCGTGCGCCAACTGCAGCGCGGCCGCGACTGGGCCCAGGATGGCGGCCACGCGGGCCGGCGGCATGGGTGACTCGAGTTCGATCTCTTCGCGCAGGCTCGGACCGCTCAGCAGCTCCATCACCATGAAGGGCTGGTTGGCCGCATCGACGTCGAAGTCGAGAATGCCGACGATGTTGGGATGGCGCAGTTGGGCGCAGGCGCGGCTCTCGCGCCGGAAGCGCTCGCGCGCCTCCGGCGGCGCGACCTGCGCGGTCTGCATCACCTTGATGGCGACCTCGTCACCCAGCTTCAGGCGACGGGCACGGTAGACCTGGCCCATGCCGCCCGAGCCCAGGATGTCGATAATCTCGTAGCGGTCGTCGATCCGCGTTCCCGGCGCCAGCACGCGACCAGCTTATACGTGAACGAGCTGTGATTCAGCCTGATCCAGCAGGTGTTCGAACCACAGGTTCGAGATCTTCTCCTGGACGCTGTTCTGGCGCAGGCGCCCGCGCAGGTTCGCGAAGTCGACGCGGTCGAGTTCCTGGTCCTGGTTGTAGCAGGAGAAGACGAACTCCTCGCGGCCAGTCTCGGGATCGACGTGGCGCTGCAGGCACTGCGCGCACACTTCTTTCATCATGCACTGCATCGGCGAGTTGATGCTGCCAATGCCGACGTGCTTCGGATTCAGGTGCGGTGCCAGCACCCCGTGACGTGCCACGCGCACGGCGTTCATCATGCCGTCGGATCCAATCGCGATGATGCGGGTGACGTCCTTCAGTGGCACGGTCTGCGCCCCGAGCTGGCCTTCCGCGTATGCCACCATGGCCTGGATGATGTTGCCGCGGAAGTGAGCATCCTGCGGACGATGCGGCGCAATTGCCTCGCCCATGTCGCTGGCCCAGATCACCTGGTCGGTGGCCGACTCGATGTCCTCGCGCTTGAACAGGTCGGCAGTGTTCTTGTAGCCGGCAAAGTAGATCACCTTATTGCCTTGGGCCTTAAGCGCCCTGGCAATCGAGAACAGCACGGCGTTGCCCAGGCCGCCGCCGGCCAGCAGCACCGCCGAACCCTCAGGAATCTCGGTGGGTGTCCCGGTCGGTCCCATCACGACCACCGGCTCGCCGGGCTTGAGGTACCCGCACAAGCGGCTCGACACACCCATCTCGAGGGTTATCAGCGACAGCAGGCCCTTCTCGCGATCGACCCACGCGCCGGTCAGCGCAATGCCTTCCATCAGCAGCGACGCGACGTGATCGTCGAGACGGACGTGAGGGCTCAGCCGTTCGAAGTTCTGCAGGCGATAGAACTGCCCTGGCTGGAAGTGCCTCGCCGCGGCCGGAGCGCGCACGATCACCTCGATGATGGTGGGCGTCAGCCGCACGACGCGCTCAACCGTCGCCAGGAACTGGTCGTCGAGCCGGCCGATCATCGCCTGCCAGGCGTCCTCGCGCACCGGCTGGTCGGCGGGCTTGAGCGAGGCGATCTCATCCGCGAACAGCGCGACCACATGGGGATAGCCATGCTTGGCGGAGGCCATCGCCTTGACGACGTTGCCGTTGTAGCGAGGGTGGTTGTCGCCGTAGTAGGTGACGAACTTGCCGGCGGTGTCGTGTGACGTGAAGAAGCCGTTAGTGTCGGGTTCCAGACGGAAGCGGCGACGGTTAAAGCCATCGCCCTCCGTGGGAACGGCCTTGAATCCTTTGAAGAACTTCTGCTTGCCGTCGAGGCTGAACGTTCCCGGATGTTCCTTCTCGTAGGTGATGTTCGGTACCGTGCCGGCCGCCACCAGCACCGTGCGGGCCGGCAACTCGACCGAAGAGCCGTCGGCGCGAGTGAATAGCATGGCCTTCACGTGGCCGAACTCGTCGGGAACTGCCTCGACCGGGTTCATGTTCTCGGTGACCGAGATGCCCTCTTGCAACGCGAGCGCCACTTCTTCGTGGTTCAGCCGGTAGGCCGGCGCATCCTGCAGGCGCTTGCGATAGGCCAGCGTCACGCCTCCCCACTGCCGAATCATGTCGATGAAGTTGGGCAGTTCAGCGGCGGCCTTCGCGCGCGCCCGCTCGGCACGAACGGCGGCGCCGTGGCGCAGGAACTCATCGAGAATGCCCTGCTCCTCGGGATCCATCATCCCGCGCACGCGGGCCTCACCCAGGTCGCGCACGAGCGCTTCGTAGCGGTCCAGGGTCTTCTCCACCTGGATCGGGTAGTACGCCATCAACTCGGTCGAGGTATCGACGCCGGTGAGGCCGCCGCCGATCACGATCGCCGGCAGGCGTGCCTGCAGGTTCGACAGCGCATCGCGCTTGAAGGCGCCGGTCAGCTGCAATGCCATCAGGAAATCGCTGGCCTTGCGGATGCCGCGGATCAGGTTGTTCTTGATGTCGATGATCGTCGGCCGGCCGGCGCCGGCGGCAATGGCCACGTGATCGATGCCGGCCGCCCACGCTTCGTCAATGGGCAGTGCGCCGCCAAAGCGGACACCGCCGTAGATCTTCAGCTTCTCGCGGCGCGCCAGCGTCAGGTGAATCAGCGTCAGGAAATTCTTGTCCCAACGAACGGTGATGCCGTACTCCGAGACGCCGCCGAACCCATCGAGCACGCGCTCGTCGAGCGGACGGTAGATCTCGCTCCAGCGCTTGATCGGCCGAGGCGATCGGCCGTCACCGCCGGTAATGTCCTCGGGCAGCGGCTCGATCTTCAGGCCGTCGATCGCGACCACGCCAAAACCCTCGTTCAGGAGGTAGTGCGACAGCGTGTAGCCGGCCGGACCGAGGCCCACCACCAGCACGTTGCGGCCGTTATACGGCAGCGCGTACGGCCGCTGCGCGTTCAGCGGGTTCCAGCGCGTGAGCAGGCCGTAGATTTCGACGCCCCACGGCATGTTCAACACATCGGTCAGCACGCCGGTTTCGATTTGCGGAATGTTGACGGGTTCCTGCTTCTGGTAGATGCAGGCCTTCATGCAGTCGTTGCAAATGCGGTGACCGGTGCCGGGGCACATCGGGTTGTCGACCACGACGATGGCCAGCGCGCCGATCGCATCGCCACGCTTGCGCACCGTGTGCATCTCGGAGATCTTCTCGTCGAGGGGGCAGCCGGCCAGCGGGATGCCGAGTGGATTCGGCGTGACCTTGCCTGCCTTGTCCTTGATGCCCTTCGAGCAGGTGTCCTTGTCGCGCTCGTGACAGAGGACGCAGTAGTGGATCTCGCTCTGGACTTCGCGAGGGGTATAGCGCGGGTCGGTGAGCGCGAAGCCCTGGCGGCGGCGTAATTTCGCGTCGGGCCCGAGAATCTGCTCGGGCAGCTTCGCATCGGGCCGCTGGATCTGAACGAGGTGCTCGTAGTCCAGGTTTTCGGGAAACCGGAACACCACCCAGCCCCGGTATTCGGGACTGTGCACGTGTGCCGCGCACCAGCGCTTGAGGGAGTCGATCTCGGCGGCCACCGCAGCCTTGTCGGCGTCAGAGCCGGCGGCGCGAAGGGCCTCGTCGCGGTCGAGCAGGTCGCATCCCAACTGCGCCACCGCCATCTCCTGGAGGGCGGGGGCTTCAGCCCCCGCCTGGCGACGGCTAAAGCCATCGCCCTCCGAGTGGGCCTCCACGAACGCATGATCCTCGGCGGTCGCGGTGACGTGGGCGCCGCCTTTCAACAGGGGCAGGGCACGGCGGCGGACGAAGTCGATCTTGAACCGGAACAGGACGTCATAGGCGCGCGTCGCCGCGACCAGCTCGTCGGCCTCGTTACCGACGCCGAAGAGTCGCGAGATGAAACGGCTCACGTGTGGAGCCATCGCCACCACGAGATTGCCGCGCGCCACCGCTCCCAGCGACTCGGGCACCTCGCGGTACTGCTCCCACTGCGCCCACAGCTCGGGTTCGGACGCCTTGACCGTGGTCACGAACTGGTCGTGCAGGTCGCGCAGGCGGCGCGGCTGGTGCAGGTCGGCGAAGGTGAATCCGGGAATTCCGAGGGCGGTATCAGGTACGGTGTTTGGTGCCATTGCCTACTATCAATCATATGTGATCAGCTATGGTACGATCGGGCCCGGACAAGCCATGACCATCAAGCTGAACGGCGACCCCCATGACATTCCCCAGCCGCTGAGCGTGTCGGCCCTGCTCGTGACGCTCGCGATCGACGCCCGCCGCGTCGCGGTGGAGCACAACCTGGCCGTCGTCAAGAAGGCCGCGTACGACACGTCGATCGTCAGGGACGGCGACGAAGTCGAAATTGTGAATTTCGTGGGCGGCGGTTAAACCATGGACCAACTGGTAATCGCGGGCCGCACGTTTGCCTCGCGCCTGATCGTGGGCACGGGCAAGTACCCCTCGCACGCGATCATGAAGGCCGCCCACGAGGCCTCGGGCGCCGACATGGTGACGGTCGCAGTGCGACGCGTCGACATCTCGCGTAAGACCGAGTCGCTGCTGGACTACATCGACACCGCGAAGATCTTCCTGCTGCCGAACACGGCGGCCTGCTACACCGCCGAGGACGCCATCCGGACGGCGCGACTCGGGCGCGAGGCCGGCATGTCGAATTGGGTCAAGCTCGAAGTGATCGGTGACGAGCAGACGCTGTTTCCCGACAACGAAGGCCTGCTCGAGGCGACCCGCGTGCTGGTGAAGGAAGGCTTCATCGTGCTGCCGTACACCAACGATGACCCGGTCATGTGCCGCAAGCTGGCCGAGGCTGGCGCGGCGGCGGTGATGCCGCTCGGCGCGCCAATCGGATCGGGCCTCGGCATCCAGAACCCGAACAACATCCGCATTATTCGCGAGCAGGCCAAGGTGCCGGTGATTGTCGACGCCGGGGTCGGCACGGCATCCGACGCGGCCGTCGCCATGGAGCTCGGTGCTGACGGTGTGCTGATGAACACGGCAATCGCGGGCGCGACCGATCCCGTGTCGATGGCGCGAGCCATGAAGCTCGCGGTCGAAGCCGGCCGGCTGGCCTATCTCGCCGGACGCATCCCCCGAAAGTCCTACGCTACCGCGAGCAGCCCGCTCCAGGGCGTCGTCGGATCCTGATGCCCACCCGCCGGGTGGGGCAATTTGCCGATCGACGTCGCGGGTCGGATCGCTAGGCGCGGCGCTGGTAGCCGGGCCAGCCGGCATCCTTGGCTGAGATCACAACCGGCTCTGAAGGCCAGTCGATGCCAAAGGCTGGATCGTTCCAGCGCACCCCTGACTCGGCGGCCGGCACCCACGGGGTAGAGGCGTGATAGTACGCCTCGGCATCATCGGTCAGCGTCAGGTAGCCGTGGGCCATCCCCTCCGGCATGTAGAGCATGCGGCGGTTGTCGGCGGTCAATTCCACCGCTTCCCACTGACAATAGGACGGCGATTCCGGACGCAGGTCGACAATCACGTCGAGCAAGGCGCCGCGCGTGCAGCGAATGATCTTGGCTTGCGCGTGGGGTGCGGTCTGGAAGTGCATGCCACGCAGCGTGCCTTTCTTGAGGCTGAACGCCAGGTTGCACTGCGCGAGTGACGGATCCATCCCGCGCCTGGTGAACTCGTCTGGCCGCCACGTCATCGCGAATAATCCCCGGTCGTCGTGGATCGGCGTCACGTCGATGATCCAGGCGCCGGGGATTCGCGATTCGGTGAATTTCATTCAGATTGCGGCGGCACTAAAGTGCC
>CAMBHC010000030.1 GCA_945866285.1 Candidatus Sulfopaludibacter sp. SbA3
ACGCCATTCGTATTCGATGCGCGCACTCGCCAGTTCCGACTCGCGGGCCGCGCGCGACACCCGGGCCTCGTCCAGGCCATCCTGGGCTCGGCGCAGCGCCTCGGCAGCCATCTGCCGCTCGGCGCGGGCTTTTTCGAGTTCAGCCGCCAGCTCGCTGGCTTCCTGTTCAAGACGGCCGGAGGTCGCCATGGTGCGCTCGCGCTGGGCGCCGGCGTTGTCATGCGCGGCGTTGAGCGCGGTGATGGTGTTGAGTACCGCGTAGACGTCGGCCCGCGCGCGTTCCACGTCCTGCTCGAGCGCTTCGATCGACTGCTGCGCTCGCGCGTATTCATCACCAGCTTCGCCGGCCAGGGCGGCGGCTTCTTCACGGGCCGCGGCCGCTTCCGCGGCGGCGAGACGGCGGCCTTCAAGGGCCAGCTGCTCGGGTTCGCGGCGGGCTTCGAGTTGCTGACGCTCGGCTTCGAGTTCCTCAGCGCGAGCGCGGAGCATTTCCGCCTGCTGCGTATCGAGCGCGATCTGCTGCTGGCGACGATTGATATCAAGTTCGTGACCGTGCACCATCTCGCGCGCCGTGATGGCGATATTGTCGGCGGTCGTCAACTCAAGGCGAATGCGAGCCAGGTCGTTTTCGACTTCGGCGAGCCGCGCGGCGGCGACGCCTTCGTTGGTGCGCGCCTCCTGCAGGCGGGTCCGCGCCGTCTCGATCGCGTCCGACAGCGTGCGGTAACGTCGCGCGAACAGGACTTTTTCCCACCGGCGCATCTCGTCGCGCAAGCGGGTGTAGCGACGGGCCTTGCCGGCCTGGCGCTTCAGTGATCCGCGCTGCTTGTCGATTTCGTAGACGATGTCGTCGAGGCGCGTGAGGTTTTGCTGCGCGGCTTCGAGCTTCAGCTCGGCCGAACGGCGGCGCGCCTTGTACTTGGTGATGCCGGCGGCCTCTTCGATCAGCTGGCGCCGATCGGTCGGGCGCGAGCTCAGGATCATCCCGATCTTGCCCTGCTCGATGATGGCGTAGGCCTTCTGCCCGAGGCCCGTGTCCATCAGCAGTTCGTGGATGTCCTTCAGCCGGCACGTCTGGCCATCGATCAGGTATTCACTTTCGCCCGATCGAAACAGCCGGCGGGTGACCTCGACCTCGCGGGTCGCCGGTTCGATGAACTCGGGATGGTGGCCATTGCCGTTGGCGTCATGAGCCGGGGCGTCCTCGCCCATCTCCTTCAACAGGGATGGCGGGACAATGACGTTGCCGAAGCGAAGACGGACTTCGGCGGACCCGGTGGGCTTGCGCGCATCGGAACCGTTGAAGATGACGTCTTCCATCTTGTCGCCGCGGAGGCTCTTGGCGCTTTGCTCGCCGAGCACCCACGTCAGCGCATCGGCCACGTTGGACTTACCGCAGCCGTTGGGTCCGACAATGGCGGTGACACCACGGTCGAATGCCAGCTCGGACCGATCCGAGAAGGACTTGAAACCTGAGATTTCTAAGCGTTCGAGATGCATTTCGGGATGACTGGAAGGAAACGAGCGCAAGTCTAACAAGCCCCGCCGGTTGTGGCAAGACAGAACGTAGCCCCAATATTTAGGGGGTTTCCCCTTGACGGGGGCGGCCGGACCAAGGCAGGAAACGGCGGGACTAAAGTCCCGCCCTCCTGGTGCCTAAGCCTACGGCTTCGGAAAGGGGTTCTTCGCCAGTTCCCGGAGTTTTTCGGCGTCCGGGAAGTGCGAAATGGCGAAGTTCGCCTGGGGGTCGACGGTCACCAGGCGCTGGCGCGCCGTGGCGATATCAAACACCGACTCGTCGATGTTGTAGCGAATCATGGCGCGGATGAAGTCGACGTCCTTCGTCCAGTCGGCCTCTTCGATTTTCACGTTCTTCCCGGTGACATACGCCCTGAACTCGGCGACCATCGCGTCGTCCACGGGGAAGCCCTTGCTGACAATCTTGCGCGACGGACCGGAGTGGCCAACGCGCGTATCACCGGCGGCGCTGAACTGCTCGGCATAGCCGGCGAACAAGCCACGGCCCTGAAGTGAGCGGCCAAACCGCGTGGGAGAGAAGCCCTCAACCGGGCCGTCGAAGCGCAGGTCCGGTTCAATACCGCCGCCTGAGAACACCTTGCGGCCACCCGAGGTGTATTTCAGCTGATCCGGCGTCTTGGCGCGCTCGCTTTGATCCTTCAGCGTATAGGTGAGGTACTCGTCGAACGTGCCGTCCCACGGGCGCTGAATCAGCCGGCCACTCGGCGTGTAGTAGCGCGCGGTGGTGAGCGCGAGGCCTGCGCCGCCGCTGATCTTATAGACCGACTGCACCAACGCCTTGCCGAAGGTCGTCTCGCCAACCACGAGCGAGCGGTCGTAATCCTGCAACGCGCCCGACACGATTTCCGACGCGCTGGCGCTGTTGCGGTTGACCAGCGTGATCATCGGGATAGTGGTGTAGCCGGGCGTTTCCGTGGCGCGGTAGTCGGAGTCGGAGTTGGCGACGCGACCGCGCGTGTAGACCACCATCGAGCCTTTGGGCACGAAGCGGTTGGTGATGCGAATGGCCTGATCGAGCTGGCCGCCGGGATTGCTGCGCAGGTCGAACACCAGGCGCTTCATGCCCTTCTTGGTCAGCGACTCGAGCGCCAGGCCGAGATCTTCATCGGTGTGTTCGGCGAAATCGGTGACGCCGACGTAGCCAGTCGTGTCGTCGATCATGAAGGATGCCGAGAGGCTCGGGATGCTGACCTGATCGCGCATCACGTTCATTGCGAGCAGGCGGTCGAAGCCCTTGCGGCGCACGCCGATCTTCACGAACGTGCCCTTCGGGCCCTTGAGCTTGTTGACCGTCGCCTCGGTCGTCCAGCCCTTCGTGTCGGTGCCCTCGACGTCGGCGATCACGTCGCCACGGCGGATGCCGTTGGCAAACGCCGGCGAACCTTCGAATACCCGAACCGCGGTGATGTCGCCGTCAACCGACTGAATGGTGAGACCCAGGCCGTAGTAGCGGCCTTCCTGCCGCTCGCGCATCTGCGCGTAGCTGCGCGGGTCCATGAAACTCGAATGCGGATCCAGCGTCTGCAGCATGCCGTTGATGGCGCCGTAGACCATGCGGTCCGACTCCACCGGCTGCGCATACTGCGTCTGGATGACGCTGAGGGCGTTCGTGAACGTGCGGTAATGCTCGGGCACCGTGTTGGCGGTGGCCTGCGCGCCTTTGCCGTAGACCCCGCCAATGACCGCGGAAGCCACGATGGCGATAAATGCAGCGACGACGGAGCGGTAGCGCATAGGGCGATGCTAACTGACTAACTGGGTGTCCGCAAGGAATCTAAGGGGTATACTCTCTATTGGACGCCGGGGCCCTGGAAAGGGCCGTAATCCGTCCCATGTAAGGGAGCTCTTCTATGTTTGGTTCTATTGGAATGCCCGAGCTCATCATCATCTTGGTGATTGCTCTCATCATTTTTGGCCCCAGGAAGCTCCCGGAGCTGGGCAAGTCGCTCGGCCGCAGCTTGAACGAGTTCAAGAAGGCTTCGAACGACCTACAGAACACGCTGGAACAGGAAATCAAGATCGAGGAGCAGAAGGAAACGGCCGCCAAGGCGCCGGCTCCGGTCGCCGAGGTCCTGCCGAGCCAGGATGCCGACAACGCGCCGCCCCGCGAAACCGTGTCGAGAAGCTAGGCACCTTAGGCACCCCCAGGCACCCTGATTTTTACCCGTGGCGCTCGTTCCCTTTCCAAGTCAACCTAACGACGATGATGCTCGAGACCTGCCGGCGGCAGGCTCGAGTGCGTCGCCGTTTGGGGAGCCCGAGGAGCCGGCCGAAGGCCGGATGTCATTCCTCGAGCACCTCGATGAACTGCGCAAGCGGATTACGCACGCCGTCTCAGCGCTGTTTGTCGGCTTTCTCATCGCCCTGGCCTTCATTGACCAGGTCATGGCATTCGTGTATCAGCGCCTGACCACCGACATTCCCGGCGGGCACTTGATCTACACGGAGCCGGGCGAAGCCTTCCTCTTGATGCTGAAGATCGCCGCGCTGTGCGGCGTGCTGATCGCATCGCCGTACATCATGTGGCAGGTGTGGTTGTTCATCGCGCCAGGCCTGTACTCGAAGGAAAAGAAGCTCGCCATTCCGTTCGTGGTGGCCTCGTCGTCACTGTTCATTGGCGGTGCGGCATTCGCGCACTACGTGGTGTTCCCGGCGGCGTGGAAGTTCTTCTCGTCGTTCTCAAACGACTTCATCACCTTCACGCCACGCATGGAGCCGGTGTTCGGCCTCTACGTGAAGCTGCTGCTCGGCATGGGCCTGGTGTTCCAGATGCCGGTGCTGATGTTCGTGCTCGCGCGGCTGGGCATTGTGTCGGCTGGCTTCCTGGCCAAGAACTTCAAATACGCCGTGCTGTTGATTTTCGTGCTCGCCGCGGTGATCACGCCAGACAGTAGCCCGGTCAGCCAAGTGCTCGTCGCCGGCCCCATGGTCGTGCTCTACATCGTGGGTATCGCCGTCGCGTGGGCTTTCGGTAAATCCAAAAAACAGGATTCCGGGGACGCTTAGGGACCTAACTTGCGGAGTCTGTTTGACTTCGGAGGTTTTCAGGCTCTAACATATCCCCATGAAAATCATTCGCCATCTGGCGTTTGGCCTGACGCTCTGTGTTTTGGCCGCGGGCAGTGCGTGGGCGCAGGATCCGAAGCCCGGCAGTGCCACGGTCTTTGGCGACACCGGACTCTGGTTTGTGCCGACGGCCGAGACTCTGCCCAAAGGGCTGTGGAGCGGCGGCGTGCAGCTGGTCAACTTCGACCGCAGCGAAGGCTTCAGCGACATCACCGACATTGGCGGCATGTTCGGCTTCGGCATGACCGACCGCATCGAGCTGTTCGGCGCGCTCGGCATGCGCCGTATCGACGCGGACCTGGTTCCGATCGCGCGTAACGGCCAGCCGCAGGATTACCTGATCACCAAGGGTTGGAACACCGGCTTCAGCGACGTCACCGTCGGTGCCAAGTTCAACCTGCTGTCGGGCGGCATGGATGGCGGTTATGGCGCGGCCTTGCGCGTGATGGCCAAGTTGCCGACCGCCGGCGACGGCCTGGGCACCGGCTCCGCTGATTTCCAGGTCGACCTGATTGGCTCGCGCGAATACAACCAGCGCGTGGAACTGACGACCTCTGCTGGATTCCGCATGCGCGGCAGCCCCGATGGCTACAACCTCACGAACGGTTTCAAGTGGGGCATCGGCGCGGGCTTCCCCAGCCGCTCGAAGTTCAAGATGATCGCCGAAATGCACGGCGAGGCGCTGTTCGATCAGGATCAGAAGTACACCGGTCCCTCACTCTCCGCCATCGGCATGCCGGCCGCGTGGGATCCGGACGCGACACGTGACCTGTTCGGCGGCTTCCAGTACAGCACCACCAAGGGCGTCTACTTCGGCGCCGGCATTGGCTACACCGCGTCGTACTACCTGCAGCGCAGCGACTTCACGACGTCGGAAGACAGCGACTTCGACCGCCTGGGCCTGCAGGTGCGCATTGGCTACTACCCCGGTTCAGCACCGCCGGCGGCCACCGTGCAGCCGACCGCCCCGACCGCTCCGGCCATGCCGGCTAACCGCCCGCCCACGGTGAAGGCGCGCTGCGAGCCGTGCACGGTTGAAGTGGGTCGCCAGCTCACGGCCTCGGCCGATGCGCAGGATCCGGATGGCGACACGCTGCGCTACCGCTGGTCGAGCCCCACGGGCTCATTCGGCAACGCCGGTGACCGCCAGACGCCGTGGACCGCTCCCAGCCAGGTTGGCGCGGTGCCGCTGACCGTGACCGTGGACGATGGCAAGGGCATGACGGCGACCGACACCATCACGGTGCAGGTCATCGCGCCCGCCGCGAAGAAGCAGTTCGTGTTCGAAGACGTGCACTTCGACTTCGACCGCTACACGCTGCGCGCCGAAGCAACCCGCATTCTTGATGAAGCCATCAAGGCGATGAGCGAAGACCCGAACCTGCGCATCGCGGTTGAAGGCCACACCTGCAACATCGGCACGACCGAATACAACCTGGCCCTGGGCGAACGCCGCTCCAACGCCGTGCGCGAGTACCTCGCCAGCCGCGGTGTGGCCGGCACGCGCCTCCAGTCCGTGAGCTACGGCGAAGAGCGGCCCAAGCACGACAACTCGCGCGAAGAGACCCGTCGTCTCAACCGCCGTGCGGCGCTGACGATTCGCCTGCAGTAAGAATCGCGGGGGACGTCCGCCGTCAGGCGGACCGATATCACAAAGGGCGGGTGGCCGAGAGGCTCACCCGCCCTTTTCGTTTTACCGCGCTGACCGATACAACCACGACGCCGCGGCTGCGAATGCCAGCAGCCACATCAGCGGCCAGCCCCAAATTAACCAGGACGGAATGGTGTGACCGTCGGGGAGTTGCGCCTGCGCCTGTCGCAAGTGCAGCGGAAAGAAGTCGGGGCCCTGCCCGAGCGACCGCGACGACATCCATCCAGGCGACCGCAACGCGCTGACAAACGGGACGTAGCCCAGATCGTATCGATTGGCTGGGCGCCCCGGCGCCGGGGCAATCTGGTCGTAGTAGCGATTGGCCGAGACCGAGATCGCCTGGTCTTCGAGATACGACACTGACAGCGCCAATAACGCCATCGTCACGCCGAGGACGGCGCACGCCGCCAGCAGCGACCGTCGCCACGGCCCGGCCGCGCTGCCCGCCGCCGGCAGCAGCATCAACGGCAGAATCGGAACCAGGTTGCGCGGCCCGTGCGCGTATCCCCCCTCGGGAAACAAATAGGCGGCAAAGACCACCAACCCAATCACGGTCGCGGTCGCGCAACCAATCGCCACCGCCCGCTCGCGCTGCCACA
Source organism: Candidatus Sulfopaludibacter sp. SbA3 (assembly GCA_945866285.1). Classification (GTDB taxonomy): domain Bacteria; phylum Acidobacteriota; class Vicinamibacteria; order Vicinamibacterales; family UBA2999; genus 12-FULL-67-14b. The sequence goes on from CAMBHC010000030.1 coordinate 6,856, forward strand.
GCGACCGCGCACCGAGCACCGCCAGGACCAACACCGGCGCCCAGACAAACACTGACTTCCCTGGCGAGACCAGCAGCACGGCGAGCCCACGCGGCACATCGGTGAACGCAAAGGCCTGCGGCGGTAACACCGGGATGGTCTCAGCCCAGTCGTAGCCAAAGTCAAATGGATCATCGAAGCGAAACTGATTCCATCGCACATGAATGGCGACGGCGAGGACAATCCCAATCGTGAGGGCGACGGCCACCTCCCGCCGAGTGCGCTCGGTGAGGGTGCGGTCCATCAGTGCGGCCACCACGAAGGCGGGCGCAAAGATCAGCGCCGTGACCTTGGTGAGCCCGGCGACCGTCAACAGCAGCGCGGCGCCGACCACGCGCGCCCGTGCCCGACCCTGCCCGGCGCGCGCCTCAAGCAACCATGCCGCGGCCCACATGAACGCCGCGGCCTGCCAGGCTTCGGAGTACAAGGTCGCGCCATACGGCCACAGCACAGTGGCTCCGCCGAGCAGCAACGACAACACCAGCGCCGCGGGTGCCGGTGTCGACAAGGCAATGGCAGCGCGGTAGAACCCGGCCACGGCGAGCGCGGCGGCCGTGGCACTGGTCAGCAGAGTGATGCCACCCACCAGCATCACCCAGGCCAGCCCCTGCGACCTGGGCACACGCGGCACGCCGGCCACCGCAGCCACCGCACGGCCCAGCAAGTGATGGGGCACGGCGAGGACCGCCGACAGCGGTCCGTACGGCGCGTAGGGCTTACCGTCCGTGCCGACCTTGCCGAAAAACACCGACTGGGTGCCGGTCACCTTGCCGTCGACCACCACCGGCTGGCGGATCGCCAGCGTCTGTGGCACCGAGAGGTCGCCGTGATCGATGAGATTTTCAGTCTGGAAGTAGACCTCGAACTCGTCCGGGATGCGGAACGCGTTACCAGATGAGGTGAGGGCGTAGAGCGATTGAAAGAGGAGGAAGAGCAGGACCGATATCGTGCGCGCCGAACTCATGTGGGCCGCAGCATACATGATTGCTGCGGCCTCACATTCTAGGCATCGACGAGGACCGTGAAGCCGCCCATGCTCATGCGTTTGCCGTCGAAGGGCATGACCTCTGGCGCCATCATGGCCTGCAGGCGGGGATCCTTCATCACCTTCTTGTTCACGGCGTCACGGTGGGCCCGCGACTTGTAGATGATCCACGAGAAGATCACCACTTCCCCGGCCTTCAGCTTGGTGAGCTTCGGAAATGGCAGGCCAAACTTCTGGTCGAGATCGTCGCCGACGCACTCGACGTAGTCGAGCGCACCATGCTCGTTCCAGACTCGCGCGGCCTTGCGAGCGAGGGCGCGATACTCGGTTAACCGCTTCTTCGGCACGACCAGCACGAATCCATCAACGTATCGCGGCATGTGACCCTCTCCTTCTAACTAGTAAGCCTTGGCGAACCAGGCACTGACTTTCGCCGGCTTGCCGCACTTGATGCAGGGCTTGTCGGGGGCCTGCTCGTAGCCGAACGGAATATTGCGAATGGTGGCCTGCGTCTCGGCCTTGATGTCGGCCTCGCACTGGGCTTCTTCACACCAGGGGGCAATCACAAAGCCCGGCCGGCCTTCCATGGCGGCCTTCAGCGCGTCGTAGCTGTCAGCATTCGAGGTGTGCTCTTCACGGAAGGTGCGTGCGCGTTCGAGCAGGCTCTTCTGGATGTCGGCCAGCAGCGCCGTGATCGCATCGGTCAGGCCCTCCATCGGGATCGAGGCCTTCACGCGCGTGTCGCGACGGGCCGCAAACACGGACGACTTCTCGATGTCCTTCGGGCCAATCTCGAGGCGCAGCGGCACACCGCGCATCTCGTACTCGGAGAACTTCCAGCCGGGCGTCTGGCTTTCGTCGGCGTCGAGCTTCACGCGAATGCCGGCCGCCTTGAGCTGCGCGGCAATCTCTTCGCACTTGGGCAGCACGGTCTCTTTCCAGGTGCCGCGCGGAATCGGCACGATCACCACCTGGTAGGGCGCTACGGCCGGCGGCAGAATCAGGCCGCTATCGTCGCCGTGCGTCATGATCACGCCGCCGATGAGACGCGTCGACACGCCCCACGACGTGGTCCAGGCATGCTGCAGCGTCTTGTCGCGGCCCTGGAACTGGATCTCGAAGGCCTTGGCGAAGTTCTGCCCGAGGTTGTGCGAGGTGCCGGCCTGCAGCGCGCGGCCATCGCCCATCAGCGCCTCGATCGAATAGGTCTTCGACGCGCCGGCGAACTTCTCGCTGTCGCTCTTCTGCCCGTCAACCACCGGCATCGCCAGCACGTTCTCGCAGAATTCCTTGTAGATGGCGAGGATCTTCAGGGTTTCTTCCTGCGCCTCTTCCGCCGTTTCGTGAGCGGTGTGGCCTTCCTGCCAGAGGAATTCGGTGGTGCGCAGGAACGGCCGCGTGACCTTCTCCCAACGGACCACGTTGGCCCATTGGTTGATCAGCACGGGCAGGTCGCGCCACGACTGGATCCATTTCTGGTACATCACGCCGAAGATGGTTTCTGACGTCGGCCGGATGACGAGCTTCTCTTCGAGCTCTTCGCCGCCGCCGTGCGTGACGTAGGCCACCTGCGGTGCGAAGCCCTCGACGTGCTGCGCTTCCTTGAGCAACAAGCTCTCGGGAATCAGCAGGGGAAAGTAGGCGTTGACGTGACCGGTCGCCTTGAAGCGCTGGTCCAACTGCTGCTGAATCTGTTCCCAGATCGCGTAGCCGTACGGGCGGATGACCATGAAGCCCTTGACCGGCGAGTAGTCGGCCAATTCGGCTTTGCGGACGACATCGAGATACCACTTCGAAAAGTCGATCGACTGCTTGGTGATTTCCGTAACGAACGCTTCGTCTTGATTAGGTTTCGCGGCCATGGGCTCCTGAGTTTCTTTCGCCGATATGAACCTTAAAGTGTACGTCATCTCGCGCCGGGAAGTCGGTCCGGGCATGCCCGCCGCGGGTTTCTTCCCGCCGCAGCGCAGCCCGGGCCATCTGCCGGCCGATCGTGACGATGGAGGCCAGCCGCCAGTCGGCGGCTGTGAGTCCTCCGGCGACGACGCCTGGCGTAATAGCGGCGTACCACGCGTCGAGCTGGCCGATTGCGGCTTCCAGTGAGGACCTCTCTCGCGTTAGTCCAACCGACGTCCACATCAGGTCACGCACAGTAGCCTCGGTGGGCACCTCCCCTGGCACGCTGGCACCCTGGCACCCTGGCACCTCAACCACCGCCTCCGTGAGGCGGCCAGCTTCCGGCGGGAGCAACATCGCTTGCGCCGCTCGAGCACCAAAGACGAGGCCCTCAAGTAGCGAGTTGCTCGCCAAGCGGTTGGCGCCGTGGACTCCTGTGCACGCGACCTCGCCCGCGGCCAGCAGGCCGGGGACGGTCGTGCGGCCCCACAAGTCGGTCTCGACGCCGCCCATCACGTAGTGCGCAGCCGGACCAACGGGAACGCGATCGGTGGCGAGGTCAAATCCGGCTGCGAGACAGGCGGCGGCGATCGTCGGAAACCGGTCGCGGACCCAGGCCGGGTCGAGGTGCTGCATCGACAAGTAGATCGGCTGGCCGGTGCGCTGTTGTTCCTGCACGATGGCCCGCGAGACCAGGTCGCGCGACGCCAGTTCGCCCGCCTCTTCGTAGCGCGTCATGAAGCGTTCGCCGGCCGCATTCAAGAGCACGGCCCCTTCCCCGCGCATCGCTTCCGACAACAGGAACCGCGGGGCCCCCGGTGCGCTGAGGGCCGTGGGGTGGAACTGGACGAACTCGAGGTCCGCGACGCGGGCGCCGCCATGCCACGCGAGGGTGACGCCATCGCCCGTGGCGATCGACGGATTGGTGGTCTCGCGGAACACGTGGCCGGCACCGCCGGTGGCGAGCAGCACGGCGGATGCTTCGACCGTGTGCGTACCGTGGTCGTCCTCGTACGAAGCGCCCACGCATCGGCCACCGCGAATCAGCAATCGGGTCGCGCGGGCATTGCGTTCGACGCGGACCCGCGACTGCTCGGCCACCCGGTTCCAAAGCGCGCGACCAATCTCACGACCGGTAGCGTCGGCAGCATGCATGACCCGGCGCAAGCCGTGCGCGCCTTCGCGGCCAAATGCCAGATCCCCTGACGCCTCGCGGTCGAACCGCGCGCCCGCAGCGACCAGCTCGCGCGTATAGCGGACACCGTCTTCGACCAGGACACGAACGGCCGGCTCCACGCACAGCCCGTCACCGGCCGCGATCGTATCGGCCGCATGCAGGTCCGGCGAATCGCCAGGCCCAAGTGCCGCAGCGATGCCGCCCTGGGCGTAGCCGGTATTGCTCTCGGTGGGATCGGCCTTGGTGAGAATGAGGACGTCGCCGGCCTGCGCCAGATCAGCGGCCGCGCGCAATCCGGCAATGCCGCTGCCAATCACCAGGAAATCCGTCCGACGTTGCACTGGATGATATTCTAGCAGTCGTACATGGCAGCCACGCGCATCGGAGTCACTGCAGCCGCGGGCGCCTACGCCGTTCTCATCGGCGACTCGGCCATCGACACCCTTGGCCATGAACTGGATCAGGCCGGGCTCGGGCCACGCCGCATCCTGGTGTCAAGCCCGCGCGTGTGGAAGTTGCACGGCAAGCGCTTTAAGAAAGTCGGCGCGGATCGCTCGGCTGTGCTCGTGGACGATGGCGAACGAGCCAAGACCATCGCGTCGGTGTCGCGCGTGCACGATGCGCTGGTGAAGGCGAACGCCGATCGCGCCACCGTGGTCATTGCCGTTGGCGGCGGTGTCATCGGCGACCTTGTCGGGTTCGCCGCCGCCACCTACCTCCGCGGCCTCCGCGTCGTCCATGTGCCGACGACGCTGCTGGCGCAGGTGGATAGTGCCATCGGCGGCAAGACCGGGGTCAATCACCCGCTGGGCAAAAACCTGATCGGCTCGTTCCATGCGCCGAGCCTCGTGGTGGCAGATCCCACGGTGCTCGGCACACTGCCGCGTCGTGAATTCAGGGCCGGCCTCTATGAAGTCCTCAAATACGGCGTGATTGCCGAACCCACGCTGCTCGACCGCGTGCGGACCACGCTGCCGGCGATTTTTGCGCGTGACGCGGCGGCGGTGGCGCCACTCGTGGCCGCGTCATGCCGCATCAAGGCGGACGTGGTGTCGGCCGACGAGCGCGAGTCTGGGCTGCGCCGCATCCTGAACTTCGGCCACACGATGGGCCATGCCCTTGAGGCGGCCACGACGTACAAGCGCTTCCGTCATGGTGAAGCGGTTGGCTACGGCATGTTGGCAGCGTTGTCGCTCGGCGTGGCCCGCGGCGTGACGCCGCAGTCGCTGTATGACGAAGTCGTCGACTTGATCACGCGCTTGGGTCCACTGCCTCCCGTGTCGGATATCTCGACGAAGGACGCACTGGCTGCCATCGGCCGCGACAAGAAGGTCGTGGCCGGGACCCTGCACTTCGTGGCCGCCACCGCGCGCGGCGCCACAACGACGCTCACGGATGTGACCGCAAAGGAACTCAAAGCCGCCTTGAAGAAACTAGGGCTGCGCGCTTAGCGCGCGGGCCGGCCGCGCCGAAGCCGTGGCGAAGGCGGGGACTCAGAGTCTGAGTTCGCGCAGCTTGGCTTCGAGCGCCTTGTAGTTGATCTGCAGCAGGTCGGCGGCCCGGCCGCGGTCGCCACCCGCGTCGCTCAGCGCCTGCTGAATCTTGCGACGCTCCACTTCACTCACCGTTCGCGCGGTCGCCTCGGCGAGACTGCCCCGCAAGTCGATGCGATCCCACGGGTCCGCGGACGAGCCACTCTTCGGCACGGGTGACAAGCTCAGGTGTCGAGGCAACAGCACGTCTCCCTCGGCCAGGATCACGGCGCGCTCAAGCGCATTCTGCAGCTCGCGAATGTTGCCGGGCCAGTTGTGCGCCATCAGCTCGGTCACGGCCTCGGGCGACAAAGTGATCGTCTTGCCGAGGTCTCGACATACCCGCTCGACAAAGTGATGCGCGAGCTTCGGGATGTCGTCGCGCCGATCGCGCAGGGCGGGCACCTCCACGGGAAAGACCGACAGGCGGAAGTAGAGGTCCTCGCGGAACTGCCGGGCCGACACGGCCTGGCGCAAGCCGCGGTTGGTGGCCGCGACAATGCGGATATCAAGCTGGATGGACGCGCCGCCACCCAGCCGTTCGATCTTGCGCGTCTCGATGGCGCGCAGCATCTTGGCCTGCACGGTCATCGGCATCTCGCCGATCTCATCCAGGAACAGCGTGCCGCGCTGGGCCAGTTCGAATCGACCCAGCTTGCGCTGGTTGGCGCCGGTAAATGCCCCGCGCTCGTAACCAAACAGCTCCGCCTCGAGCAGCGTATCCGGAATGGCCGCGCAGTTGATGGCGACGAACGGACCGTGGGCGCGCGGGCTGCGATCGTGGAGGGCGCGGGCGCACAACTCCTTGCCGGTGCCGCTTTCACCTTCGAGCAACACGGTGGTGTCGGTGGCGGCGGCACGGTCAATGGCGGCCATGACCTGGCGCAACGCCGGCGAGTCGCCAATGATGTGGGGCCCGCCGCGGCGTGCGGCCGCTTCCTCTTTCAACAGGCGATAGTCGTTCAGCAGGCGTCGTTGCGCGAGCGCGCGCTCGACGAGCAGCAAGAGATGATCAGGATCGACGGGCTTGGCCAGGAAGTCCAGCGCGCCTTGCTTCATGGCCGCCACGGCATCCTGGATGCTGCCGTGTGCGGTCATCACAATCACCGGCAGTTCGGGGTCGGCCTCCTTGGCCGCGCGCAACACGCCAAGGCCATCGCCCACGGGAAGACGTAAGTCAGAGAGGACGACGGCCGGCTGGGCGTCACGCAGGGCGGCGATGGCTTCAACTTCGTCGCGCGCCTCGAT
>CAMBHC010000031.1 GCA_945866285.1 Candidatus Sulfopaludibacter sp. SbA3
CAGAGGCCGCATTGGGTGATTGCCGACAGCGCGACGGAAGTGGAAGCCGCGCGAATGGTCACCTATCGCGCCGCGCAGGCCCTTGACCACGGCGACAGTATGGCCGCGGTGCTGGTGGCTCGCGCCAAGGCGTTTGCCGCCAACGCGGCGGAACACGCGACGGATGCGGCGATTCGAATGGAAGGACCGGGAGGTTACGTGCGTGGCGGAGTGCTCGAGCGCCTCACGCGAGACGCCCGAACCCTTGCGGTGATCCTGGCATAGGCGCAGGCGAGACTAAAGTCCCGCCTCGACGTTCCGCCTCTATCCGAGAATATTCTTCGCAATCGTCATCAACTGCATGTTGGTGGTGCCTTCGTAGATCTGGCCGATCTTCGCGTCGCGATAGAGCTTCTCCACCGGATACTCCTTCACGAACCCGTTGCCACCGAACAGGTTGATCGCCATCGAGGCGACGCGTTCGGCGACTTCCGACGAATACACCTTGCACATCGCTGCTTCCGTCAGGAAGGGCAGTCCCGCGTCGCGCAGGCGCGCGGAGTTGTAGACCAGGAGACGAGTAGTTTCGACGTCCATCGCCATGCGCGCAATCTGGAACTGCACGCCCTGGAAATCGGCGATCGCCTTGCCGAACTGCTTGCGTTGCTTGAGGTACTTCACGGTGTGGTCCAGCGCGCCCTGCGCCAGGCCGAGCATCTGCGCGCCGATGCCGATGCGTCCCTCGTTCAGTGTCTCGATGGCTACTTTGTAGCCCTTGCCGATCTCGCCGAGGATTTGCGACTTGGGGACAATGCAGTTGTCGAAGAGCAGCTCGCAGGTGCTGCTGGCGCGGATGCCGAGCTTGTCTTCCTTCTTGCCGACGGTGAAGCCCGGCGTGCCGCGATCGACGATGAAGGCGGTGATGCCGCGGTAGCCGGCTTCGGGATTGACCGTGGCGAAGACGATGAACATGTCGGCTTCGTTACCGTTCGTAATCCACAGCTTGCGGCCGGTGATCGAGAACCCGTCGCCCTGTTCCACCGCGCGGGTCGTCAAGGCGAACGCGTCGCTGCCTGAGCCGGCCTCCGACAGGCAGTAGGCGCCGATGGTGCTGGTGGCGAGCTTCGTGAGATAGGTCTTCTTGAGCGCGTCGGTGCCCCACCGCATCACGGCGTTGATCACGAGCGTGTTCTGGACATCGACCAGCACGCCGACCGAGGGGTCGACGCGCGACAGGCTTTCAACGGCGAGCACCGAGTGGAAGAACGTGCCGCCGGCGCCGCCGTAGGTGTCGGGCACCTCGACGCTCAGCAGGCCCATGGCGAACAGCTTCTCGAGCAGGGCCGGCGACATCTTGGCGTGTTCGTCCATTTCGCGGGCAAGTGGACGCACTTCCTTGTCCGCAAATTCGTACACGCTGTCGCGGAAGATAGCTTCATCTTCGGCCAGCCTGGTCAGCGCCGGGGCCGTAGCGATTGTCTCGGTCATGGATGTCTCGATGTTATCATCGACGCCACGGGCATGCGCATGACGCCTTCGCGCGCGGTTCTCCTGCTGGTGGCCACCTTGCTCGCCGTCGCGGCGGGCCTGCGGGCGTCAGCCCCAGGCGAGCAGAGCACCAACGCCACGCCGCAAGCCCCCTCCGGTCAGCAGAAGCCGGCCACGGGAGAGCCGCCGGCCCAGGTTCCCGAGGGCGGGCGACCAGTCTTCCGCACCGGCATCAACTTCATTCGCGTCGACGCCATCGTCAGCGACGGCAAGGGCAACCCCGTCACCGATCTCAAGATCGAGGACTTTGACATCAGCGAGGATGGCAAGCCGCAGAAGCCGGAGACGCTGCGGCTGATCAAGATCGACGCCACGACGGCGCCCAGCTACACGCAGCGGACCATCCGGACGCGCCTCGATGAAGAGACCGCGGCCGCCGACGAGACGTCGCGCATCTTCGTGTTCTTCCTGGATGACTACGCCGTCCGCCGCGAGAACAGCATGGCGGTGCGCAAGCCCTTGATCGACTTCATCACCAGGGAGCTGGCCCCCAACGACCTGATTTCGGTGATGTATCCCCTCACACCGATCGATGCGGTCACCCTCACGCGCAACCACCAGGGCGTGATCAACACGATCGAGAAGTTCGAGGGCCGCAAGTACAACTACGATCCGATCAACGAACTCGAGCGGCAGTACGTGTACAAGCTGACGCCTGACGCGATCGAGCGGCTGCGCCGGCAGGTGTCGCTCGGAGCCATCCGAGGCATCGTGACCAAGCTTGGCTCGCTGCGCGAGGGCCGCAAGTCGCTGATCATGGTGAGCGAGGGCTACTCGGCCACGCTGCCACCGCAGATGCGGAGCGACCAGCCTGGCGGCTACGGCGACCCCGGCCGCGCGACCCGCGATCCGTTTGCGGGCGATAACAACCTGATGGAAGACCGGGTGCAGTTCACGGCCGGTGTCGACCTGCTCTCGGAACTTCAGGATGTGTTCAATGCGGCCAACCGCAACAATACGTCCCTCTACCCGGTGGACCCGCGGCGGCTGACGTCTGGCGAGTTCGATATTACCGCCAACATTTCAGGCACGACCAGCCAGACGTATCTGGCCACCTCCACGGACAGCTTGCGGACCCTGGCCGAGAACACCGACGGCCGTGCCATCGTCAATCAGAACGACCTGGGACCAGGACTCAAGCAAATCGTCAGGGACGCGAGCGCGTATTACCTGATCGGCTACACGTCCTCACAGGCGCCGATGGATGGCAAGTTCCACGCGATTCGCGTGCGCGTCAAGCGCCCAGGCGTGCAGGTGCGCGCGCGAAAGGGTTACTGGGCGTACACCGAGGCTGATGCCAAGCGCGCCGAGGCCGGGCCCAGGCCCGGACCGCCGACCGCCGTGAGCAGGGCATTGGCCACGATCACGCCGCTGACGAACCGTCGCTATGTGCGCACGTGGATTGGCACCGGGCGCGGCGCCGGGGGCCTCGCCAAGGTGACGTTCCTGTGGGAACCGCTGCCGCCGACGCCTGGCGTCAGGCGCGATGAGGCGCGACGCGTCACCCTGCTCGCCACGACACCGGCCGGCGACATCGTCTATCGCGGGCGTCTGCCCGCGACGCTGGCACCAACGGGGCAGGGAGCGGCGATCAGCTTTGACGCCAAGCCAGGGAAGCTGGACCTGCGCCTCACGATCGAGGGCGATGGCACGGGCACGCTCGACACCGAAGACCGCGAGTTGATGGTGCCGGACCTGTCGGTGCCGGAGCTGCTGTTGGGCACACCGAAGCTGTGGTTCGCCAGAAGCGCGCGTGAGTTCGCGGCGCTGGCCGCCGGCGCCGATGTGCCGCCCACGGCGACGCGCGAGTTCCGCCGCACCGATCGCCTGCTGATTCGCGTTGAGGCCTTTGGCCCGGGTACCGAGCCGCCGACCGTGACCGCGCGCCTGCTGAATCAACAGGGCGACAAGATGGGCGACATCACCGTGACGCCGCCGCTGACGCCCGGGGGCGCCTACACCGTGGATCTGCCGCTGGCGAACTACGCGACCGGGCAGTTCTTGCTGGAGTTGAGCGCAGACGGTGAAGGCCACAAACCCGTCAGCGAGCTTGTGGCCTTCCGAATTGGAACCTGAGAAGTTGAAAGGTGAAGAGTGGGTAGTGGGTAGTTTCAGTTGGTAGTGTCAGTTTCCGCCACTCTCAACCGTCACTGAAACTCGGAACTTCAACTACCAACTGTCAACGCTGCAACTGTCTTATACGCGTACATCCCACGCAAACGGGTAACGGTGGCGACGCGGCCAATCGCCACGATGTAAGCGGCGGCCCGCATGTTGACCGCGTCGCGTTGAGCCTGTGGAAATGTCAAGTCGATATCCGTATCATGAGTTTTTGATATCATCGAGGGACACTGAATTACACGAGCTCAGGGACCGAAACCACCGGGCAGTCTTATAATTAGGGGCGATATGAAAAGCGTAGCCGACCCGGCAGGTACCCGAAAGCAGCGCTGGGAACGCGAAGTTGTCGAGCCGACCCTGCGCAAGTCGCCTGAGCGCAAAGGCCCCTTCACGACCATTTCCGGCCGCCCGATCGATCGTCTCTACACCGAAGAGGACGTTGAGGGTCTCGACGACACCAACAACCCCGGTGAGTTTCCCTACGTCCGCGGCATTCATCCCACCGGCTATCGCGGCAAGCTCTGGACCATGCGCCAGTTTGCCGGGTTCGGCACGCCGGAAGAGACCAACCAGCGCTACAAGGATCTGATCGCGGCCGGCGGCACCGGCCTGAGCGTGGCCTTCGACCTGCCGACCCTGATGGGGCGCGATCCCGATCACGAGCTGTGCCTCGGTGAAGTGGGGAAGTGCGGCGTCAGCGTCATGTCGCTCGCCGACATGGAGCGCCTGTTCGAGGGGATCTCGCTCGCCGACATCACGACGTCGATGACGATCAACTCGCCGGCGCCGATGATCTTCGCGATGTACCTGGTGGTCGCCGAGCAGCAGGGCGCCGACTGGAAGACGATCTCCGGCACGATCCAGAACGACATCCTCAAGGAATTCATCGCGCAGAAGGAATACATCTTCCCGCCGCGCCCCTCGATGCGGTTGATCACCGACATCTTCGCGTTCTGCGCCAAAGAAGTGCCGAAGTGGAACACCATTTCCGTCAGCGGGTATCACATTCGCGAGGCGGGCTCGACGTCGCTCCAGGAGTTGGCGTTTACCCTGCGTGACGGCCTTGAGTACGTCCAGTACGGCGTGGATGCCGGCCTCGACGTGGACGACTTCGTGCCGCGCATGTCGTTCTTCTTCAACTCGCACAGCGACTTCTTCGAAGAGATCGCCAAGTACCGCGCCGCACGCAAGCTGTGGGCCGAGGCCATGAAGAACCGCTTCGGCGCCAAGAACCCCCGGTCGTGGGCGTTGCGTTTCCACACCCAGACGGCGGGGGTGTCGCTCACGGCGCAGCAGCCGTATAACAACGTGGTGCGCACCGCCCTGCAGGCGCTGGCCGCCGTGCTGGGGGGCACCAACTCGCTTCACACCAACTCGCTGGACGAGGCGCTGGCGCTGCCGACCAAGGAGACCGCGACCATCGCCCTGCGCACGCAGCAGATCATCGCGCACGAAAGTGGCGTGACCAACGTGGTCGACCCGCTCGGCGGGTCCTACTTCATCGAGAAGCTCACCCAGGACATGATCGATGGCACGCTGAAATACTGGGACACCATCGACGGCATGGGCGGCATGGTCGAGGCGATCGAGCGCGGCTATCCGCAGAAAGAACTCGCCGAAGCGTCGTACCAGTTCCAGCAGGCCGTCGAGCGCAAGGAAAAGATCATCGTCGGCGTCAACGACTTCATCCAGGCCGACGAGAAGCCGATCGAGATTCTCTATATCGACGACACCGCGTCAGGCGTGCAGTTGAAGCGGCTCGCCGAACTGAAGCAGACGCGCGACAACGACCGGGTGCGGCGCTCGCTGGCGGCGTTGCAGGAAGTCGCCAGGGGCCGTGGCAATACCATGGTGCCGTTGCTCGAATGCGTCCGCGCCTATGCGACGGTGGGCGAGATGTGCGACACCCTGCGCGAGGTGTGGGGCGAATACGAAGAAGTGCCGGTGATATGAGTCAAAAGATTCGGGTCGTGATTGCGAAGCCGGGACTGGATGGCCACGATCGTGGCGCCAAGGTGATTGCGCGTGCGTTGCGGGACGCCGGCATGGAAGTGATCTACATGGGCCTGCGCCAGACGCCGGAGATGATTGTGGCGGCCGCCCTGCAGGAAGATGCCGACGTGATTGGCCTGTCGATCCTGTCGGGTGCCCACATGCACATCTGCCCGCGCATCATGGCATTGCTGAAGGAGAAGGGCCTGGACGATGTGCAGGTGGTGATTGGCGGGATTATTCCCGGCGTCGACATCGCCAAGCTGAACGCCATGGGCATTCATGGCATCTTCCTCCCTGGCACGCCGATGCAGCACATCATCGACTACATTGCGGCCCACGCCCGGGCCAGGGTTTGAGGTATTGATGGGCCACCGTTCATCCGATACGGGACAATAGCCGGCGTCATGCGCACCCTGCTGCTCGCCGACGACAGCGTCACGACCCAACGCGTGATCGCATTGACGTTCGCCGATGAGTCGTTCCGGGTCGTGACCGTGTCGGATGGCCAGCAGGCCCTGGAGGCGATGGCCGCGGCACGGCCCGAGATCGTCCTGGCCGGCACGGTGCTGCCGCGGATCAGCGGCTACGACCTGGCGCAGCAGATGCAGGGCATCCCGGCGCTGCGCGACGTGCCGGTGTTGCTGTTGTCTGGGGCGTTTGAATCCGTGGATGCGGCGCGGCTCAAGGCGAGCGGCGCGCGTGGGGTTATTGAGAAACCGTTAGAGCCGACTGCCGTGATTACTCGAGTGCGAGAACTCCTCGGCTTCAAGGACACCCAGCCGGCCGCGCCGGCGGGGCGCCTGGTGACGTCTGCCACCGGCCCGGCCGACCGGAAGGCGCCCGCCCGTCCGTCGACGACGACGACTGCGGCGCGCTCGCCCGTGGTGTCGACGTGGGATGAACTCCGCAAGGAGACGGGCCTCGAGCCAGATGCGCGCTCGGTCGAGGGCGCATCCGGCACCGGCCGCGAGGACTACCTCGATACCCTCGATGCTGCCTTCGACTCGCTCGATCAGCACCTCGCCGGTCGCCATCACGACACGCCCGTGCCGCATCGCAACCCGTCGCCGCCACTCGGCCAGGCCTCGGGCGCGGCCGACCCGCGGTCGCCCGGTCGCCGTCCGTCGATGACGAGCGAAGGCGGCGGCGCGAACTCGGTGTTTGAGGTCGATCACGACTGGTTCACGGATGAGCACAAGGCGCGTGATGCTGCCTCCCGGGACGAGATGGTCGCGGATGCCCACGCCGCCCTGGCACCGCGGCCGCCGGCAGCTCATGGCTCCTCGATCGTTGAAGTGGATGACGAGTGGTTCGCTGACAGCGAGGACGCGCGCAAGGAGCGCGCGATGCAGCAGCGGGAGTTGGCCGCCGAGATGGGTATCCATGAGGTCGAGTTGCCGGTCGTCGCGCCGGAGCTCAACGTGCCGGCGTCGGTCGAGGGCCTCGACTTCGACTTCGGCCTGGACGACCTGGCGCCGAAGCCGGCATTCGACGCGCCCGACCTTGCGCTTCCGATCGCGACGCCAGCTCCAATTCCGGTAGCGTCGGCACCTGTACCCGTGGCACGCGTGTCACCCATGGCCCCGGTGGCCCCGAGCTCGGTGGCTGACGATTTTGCAGCGTTGCTGGCGTTCGAGACCGGCGATGCCCCTGAGCCGCCCCCGACGGTTGCCGCCACGGCGACCGCCGCGCCGATCGTGGTCCAGGCGGTGGCGCCCGAGATCACGGAAGTGATGCTCGACCAAATCGCGCAACGCGTCGCCGATCGGCTCAATTCCAGCAACTTTGGCGCTGACCTGCGCGCCGCGATGGCCACCGTGATTCGCGAGACCGTGCGATCCGTCGTCTCCGACACCTCCGAGCGCCTGGTCCGCGAAGAGATCGGCCGAGTCAAGGCCAAGGCTGAACGCGACACGCAATAAGACCTGAGGACGAGGGTCGGCCTTCCGCGAGATAATGGGGGGACTATGTCCGTCCCGGAAAAGCCCGCACTGGAAGGTCTGGAAGAATCGCTGTCGGCACGCTGGGAGCGTGACGGCACCTACCGCTTCGACCGCACCAAGTCCCGCGACCAGATTTATTCCATCGACACGCCGCCGCCCACCGTCAGCGGGTCACTCCACGTTGGGCACGTCTTCTCGTACACCCATACCGACATCATCGCGCGCTTCCAGCGCATGCGCGGCAAGGAAGTGTTCTATCCGATGGGGTGGGACGACAACGGCCTGCCGACCGAGCGCCGCGTGCAGAACTATTTCGGCGTACGCTGCGATCCGTCGCTGCCGTACGACCCGTCGTTCGTGGCACCTGAAAAGCCGGAGAAGCACCCAATCTCGGTGTCGCGTCCCAACTTCATCGAGCTGTGTATCAAGCTGACCGTCGAAGACGAGAAGATGTTCGAGGGTCTGTGGCGCTATCTCGGCCTGTCAGTGGACTGGTCGATGACTTACGCGACGATTGCGCGGCCGGCGCAGCGTGTGTCGCAGATGATGTTTCTGCGCTTGCTCGCCAAGCAACTGGCCTACCAAATGGAGGCGCCCACGCTGTGGGATGTCGACTTCCGCACGGCCGTGGCACAGGCCGAACTCGAAGACCGCGAGCAGCCGGGGGCGTACCACAGGATTCATTTTGCCAAGGCCGACGGCAGCGGGGTGGTCGCCATCGAGACGACGCGCCCTGAACTGATTCCCGCCTGCGTCGCGCTGGTGGCGCATCCCGATGACGAGCGCTACAAGCCGCTGTTCGGCACGCAGGTGATCACGCCGATCTTCGGTGTGAAGGTGCCCGTGTTGGCCCATGCACTGGCCGATCCCGAGAAGGGGAGCGGCATCGCGATGATCTGCACGTTCGGTGACACGACCGACGTGACATGGTGGCGCGAGCTCAAGCTGCCGGTGCGCGCGATTGTGCAACCGAATGGCGCGCTGGGTCGCGTGACGTGGGGCGAGCCGGGCTGGGAAACCACCGACGTGGCACGCGCACAGCTGGCCTACGACCAGCTGGCGGGGCTCTCGGCCAAGAAGGCCCAGGCCAGGATCGTCGAGTTACTGCGCGAGAGCGGCGACCTGCAGGGCGACCCGAAACCGATCACGCACAACGTGAAGTTCTACGAGAAGGGCGACCGGCCACTGGAAATCGTGACCAGCCGCCAGTGGTTCATCAAGACCATGGATTACCGGGAGGCCTTCATTGCGCGCGGGCGTGAGATTTCGTGGCACCCGGAATACATGCAGGCACGCTACGAGAACTGGGTCAACGGCCTGAACGGCGACTGGTGCGTGAGCCGCCAGCGTTTCTTCGGCGTGCCGTTCCCGGTGTGGTACCCGTTGCGCGCCGACGGCACGACCGACTACCACCGGCCGCTGGTGCCGGATGAATCGCGGCTGCCGATCGATCCGTCAACCGACGTGCCCGAGGGCTACGCCGCCGATCAACGCGGCACGCCGGGCGGCTTCGTCGGCGATCCCGACGTGATGGATACCTGGGCGACGTCATCGGTCTCGCCGCAGCTGGTCAGCCAGTGGCAGACCGACGCCGACATCTTCGCGCGGACGTTCCCCATGGACCTGCGGCCGCAGGCGCACGACATCATCCGGACGTGGCTGTTCGCGTCGGTGGTGCGCGCCCACTTCGAGAACGACTCGGTGCCATGGACCAACGCCTCCATCTCGGGATGGGTGCTGGATCCTGATCGCAAGAAGATGTCGAAGTCGAAGGGCAACGTGGTGACGCCGCTCGCCTTGTTGCAGGAATACGGCTCCGACGGCGTGCGCTACTGGGCCGCCCGCGGCGGCCCAGGTGTCGACACGGCCTTTGATGTCGGCCAGATGAAGATTGGCCGCAAGCTGGCGATGAAGGTGATGAACGTCTCGAAGTTCGTGCTGGCGGGCGAGCAGCCGGCCGGTGCCGTGACCGAGGCGCTCGACCGCGGCATGCTGCAGAACCTCGCCAACCTCGTCGACGAAGCGACCGGGGATCTGGAGCAGTACGAGTACGCGAAAGCCCTGGCCAAGGTCGAGTCGTTCTTCTGGGACTTCTGCGACAACTACGTGGAGGCCGCCAAGTCACGCCGCTATGGCGACTTCGGTCCCGAGGCGGCCGCGTCGGCCTCCACGGCCATGCGCCTCGCGCTCTCGGTGCTGTTGCGGTTGTTGGCGCCGTATCTGTCGTTTGTCACCGAATCCGTGTGGTCGTGGTCACACGAGGGTTCGGTCCACCGCGCGGCGTGGCCGGTGCGCGCCGAAATCATTGCCGTGTCCGGGACTGACGCCGCGGCGCAGCAGTCGGTGTTCCACCTGACCGAAGCGCTCAACGCCATTCGCAAGGCCAAGACCGATCAGAAAGTGTCAGTCGGCACGCCTGTCCAGGAAGTGATCTACTTCGCCGGGGAGGATGTGGCGAAGAGCCTGGCACTGGTGGAACGCGACCTGAAGGCGGCTTGCCGCGCGGATGGCCTGGTGCTCAGGGCCGGTGAGCCGCGCGTCGAGATTACGCTCAAGCCGGCGGAAGCCTGATGACCCTCCTGCGCCAAGGCGACGGTGGGCAAGGCCAGCTTCCACCCGAGGCGTATCGCGACCTGGTGCGCGACGCACTCGCTGAAGATCGTGGCCGGGGTGATGTGACGAGCCTGAGCACCATCCCGGCCGGCCAGCAGGCTCGCGGCGTGGTGGTCGCGAAGGCCGCCATGGTGATCGCTGGGCTGGAGGTCGCGGCCGAGGCGTTTCGCCAGGCGGATCCCGCGGTCGTGGTCGAGGTGCGCTGGTCCGATGGTGCCCACGTGCAGGCGGGTGAGATCGTTGCGATGGTGACCGGTAACGCCCGCGCGTTGCTGGCCGCCGAGCGCGCGGCCTTGAATTTTCTGCAACGCCTGTCGGGCATCGCCACGCTGACGGCCGCGTATGTGGATGCGGCCGCCGGGCGCATCACCATTCTCGATACGCGCAAGACCACACCGGGCTTCCGGGCACTTGAGAAGTACGCCGTGCGATGTGGCGGCGGCACCAATCATCGCCAGCGCCTCGATGATGGCATCCTGATCAAGGACAACCACAAGCGTCTCGCGGGCGGTGTGCGTGCGGCGGCCGAGCGCGCCCTGCGCGCGGCGAACGGCATGGCGGTCGAGATTGAAGTCGAGACGCTGGCGGAACTGGACGAGGTTCTGCAGGTCGGGGTCCCGCGCATCCTGCTCGATAACTTCACGACCTACGACATCCGTGAAGCGGTGACTCGGGTTGCCGGCCGCGCCGCGATCGAGATCTCCGGGGGGGTCACCCTCGCGCGCATTCCGGAGCTCGCGACCACGGGCGCGCAGTACGTGTCGGTGGGCGCGCTCACGCATTCGTCACCGGCCGCGGACCTCAGCTTCGAACTCGAGCCGGCGTGATGGTGCCCGACGACCTGTCGGCGGCGCTCGGCGCCGTGCGCGATCGTCGTCCCGACCTGCGGCTCGACGTGCGCTGGCACGCGGTGGTGGCGTCGACCATGGATGCGGCCTCGGCGCTGGCCGCGGCAGGCGCGGGTGCTGGAGTTGTGGTGGGGGCCGATCAGCAAACCGCCGGCCGGGGCCGCCGCGGCCGCGTGTGGGAGTCGCCACCGGGCGCCGGCCTCTATTTCACGTTCGTCGCGCGTCCGCCGCTTCACGCCAATGCCTCGCTGCCCTTGCTCACGTTGGCTGCGGGCCTGGCGGTTCGGCACGGCATCTGCGCGGCAGTGGGCCTGGCGCCTGACCTCAAGTGGCCCAACGACGTGATGGTGGGCCGACGGAAGCTGGCCGGCATCCTGGCCGAAGGCCTCGCGGTCGGCACGGCGTCCCAAGCGGTCGTGGTCGGCGTCGGCCTGAACCTGCAGCCCTCGTCGTATCCGCCAGAGGTTGCGGCCAGGGCCACTTCGCTCGAGGGGGAACTCGGCCGACCGGCCGAGCGAGGCCTGGTGCTAGGCGAAGTGCTGGTGGCGCTTTGTGATTACCTGGCCACGCTCGAACGAACCCCCGGTGATATTCTGCAGGCGTGGCGCGCGGCGTCACCGAGCGCGAACGGCACGCGAGTCGAATGGGATGGCCGGTCCGGGACGACGGCCGGCATCGATGATCACGGCGCGCTGCTCGTGCGGACCGCGTCGGGGATCGAGCGCGTGATCGCCGGCGAAGTGCACTGGCATCTTTAGCCTCCGGCACCTGGCACCTTTGGCACATATGGCACATTTGGCACCATGCTCTTAGCAATCGACGTCGGCAACACCAACATCGTCATTGGCGTCTTCGATGGCCGCGAACTGGTGCACAGCTGGCGGCTGACGACGATTCGTGAGCGCACGGCTGACGAGCTGGGCATCCTGGTGACCGACCTGTGCGGTCACCACGGCATCACGCGCCAGCAGATCTCAGGCATCGTGATTGCCTCGGTGGTGCCGCCACTGACTGGCACGCTGCAGTTGATGGCGGTCAAGTACTTCGCGCGCACGCCGCTGCTGTTTGAGCCGGCGGTGAATGGCGGCATGCCGATCCTGTACGACAACCCCGCCGAGGTCGGCGCCGACCGCGTGGTCAACGCGTTGGCCGCACTCGACCAGTGGGGCGTCGGCACCCCGATGATCATCGTGGACTTCGGGACCGCCACCACCTTTGACGCGATCTCCGCGAAGGGGGAGTACCTCGGCGGCGTGATTTGCCCCGGCCCGCAGATTTCCGCGGACGCACTGTTCCAGCGCGCCGCGCGCCTGCCTCGCATCGAGGTGAGGAAACCGGCCATGGTCATCGGGACCAACACGGTGGCATCCATGCAGTCCGGCCTGTTCTGGGGCTACGTCGATATGGTGGAGGGCCTCGTTCGGCGCATCACGGACGAACTGGGCGGCAAGGCCCTGGTGATCGCGACCGGTGGCCTCGCGGCGGTGGTCGCGCTCGAGTCGGCCCAGATCGATCACGTGGACCCCGAGCTGACCCTGCGGGGCCTGCGGCTCGTGTGGGAGCGCCGACCACAGAGTAAGACAGCCACCGATTAACACCGGCGAGACAAAGATCAGTATCGTAACCAAGCCGTGACGGACGTTGACGCATATTGCCGCGATCTTGAGGCGTACCTCTGTCGCAAGAATGTCGGCCACCTGATTCGCATCACTGGGCCGGCGTTTGAGCGTGTGGTCGCGTGGGCCCACCAGGGCATTCCCCTCAAGGTCGCCGAAGCCGGCATCGATCGCTACTTCGAGCGGTACTACCGGAAGGGGCCACGCCGGCGGCCGGTGCGCATCGACTTCTGTGAAGCCGACGTGTTTGACGCGTTTGACGATTGGCGCCGTGCCCTCGGCATTGCCGCCGTCGTGCCCGATGCGGCGGGTGGGCCCGACGTGGAAGAGGGCGTGCCGGCAACCCGGGCGCGGCGGTCGCTCGCCTCGCAGGTAGAAGCGGCCGTGTCACGGCTGACGGTGCTGCGCGGCAGCGACCAGGCCGGTCCGGTGATCGGCACCGCGCTCGACGTCGCGGTTCGCGCGCTGGATTCGCTGCAACCGGAGGCCGCTCGCGCCCGCGGAGATGCGCGCGATGCGTTACTGTTGCGAGTGGCGGCGATCGAGGCCGGGCTGGTGACGTCAGCCGCGGCCGCCCTTGATGCCGCGACGCGGGCTGCGCTGGAAAGGGAAGCGGACGCCGAGTTGGCGCCCTTCCACACGCGCATGGCCCCCGAGGCCTACGCGCAATCACGGCGTGCCGCGATCGACCGGCTGGTGCGCCTTCACTTCGGCTTGCCAGAAATTGGCGTTTAAAGTGTCTGACACCGCAAAGGTTCAGGCGCGGTGTCAGACACTGTGACTATGCATAGAGGCGATCGACTCACTCTCACCATCGAACGGCCGGCCGCGGGTGGCCGCATGATTGCTCGACACGAAGGCGCGATCGTGTTCGTGGCCGGCGCCATTCCCGGCGAGGTTGTTGAGGCCGAAGTCGAGAAGGTGCAGCGTGGCACCGGCTGGGCGATTACGCGCTCCGTGATCGAGCGGTCGCCCGACCGGGTACCGGAGGCGGCCGACGGCACGTCGCCGTCGGATGGGGGCTGCGGCGGCAACGTCCTGGCACACATCGCT
>CAMBHC010000032.1 GCA_945866285.1 Candidatus Sulfopaludibacter sp. SbA3
TGAGGGTGCGCGAGCCGATGTTCTCGGGATAGCCGCTCAGGTCCTGCTTCAGGTGATGCTCGAACGCCACCACCGGCGCCAGCGCCGGTGTTTCCGGCGTGCGCCGCAGGATGTGCGCGCCATCCACGACGTGCAGCTTCATGATGCTGAACTCTTCGTTGGTCAGCTTGTCGGGCTTGTTCAGGATCTCGAGCGGCGTGTGCACCTTGCCGATGTCGTGCATCAGCGCCGCGTAACCGAACTCCTTGAGGATCGGCCCCTCGAGGTCGAGCGACCGCGCCATCGCCATCGACAGCGCCGCGACATTCACCATGTGGGTAAAGGTGTAATTGTCGTGTCGCTTCAGTGCTGTCAGCGCCAGCAGCGAGGTGCGGTCCTGGTAGACCAGTTTCGACAGGCTGTCGATGATGCCCTTGGCATCCGAGGGGTTGGGCTGGTCGCCCGCCTTGGCGGCGCTCCAGATTGTTTCCGCGCTGGTCACCGCGGTCGAATACATCTGCTGCGCCGCGACCAGGCCGACCGCGGAGTCGTCCATCTCGTCGGCGACGACCTTCGACACCAGGATGCGGCGGATGCCACGCGCCACCAGGCGGTCGTTGACGGCGGTCCTCGCCATGCGATCCGCCAGCTCCTCCATCAGGGTGCGGATGTCTGACAGCTCGACGCCGCGCGCGAACGTGATCTTCTCGATCTTGCGCTCGCGCATGTCGCGCAGCAGTCCGGCCAACGCGCCGGGGCCACGTGGCAGCCGGAAGTCGTTGAGGACGATGTCGTCTTCAAGGAAGGCGACGATCACCGTCGGCGAGGTAGTAAGCGGGGTCGCGAGAATCGTGACCAGGGCAGCCGCCGCGCGCTGTACCTGCGGGTGCGCGGGACTGTACAACTCCGAAGCCCTGACGGCGGCGCCGAGGCAGCGGACAATCTCTTCCTGCGGCGAGATCATGCCGGCATCTCTCGAAGAGTCGTCGCCGCCATGCGACGTAGGAAAAAGTCGCCGGTGCGCGCGAGGTCGGCGACCGCGGTCCGTGCGCGCTCGCTGCCGATCCGGACGAGCGCGGCCAGTGCCGCGGCGCGCAGCCGCTTGGTCCGGCCCCACGCCAGCCAGCGCCGTTGCCGGGCGATCGCCGTCACGGGCGGTAAGGCACGGTCATCGCGGAACGAGGCGAGGGCCTCCATGGTCTCGAGCACCACCGCGAGATCTTCACCGAACGGGTCACTGCCGTCGAGGATGCGCAACAGCATGGGCACCACGCGTGGGTTCTTGAGGCCGACCAGCGCGGCAATGACCGCCGCCCTCGCCTCGCCGGTGCACGCCTTGAGCACCACAGAGACCGCGCGCGCCGCGGCCGGATCGTCGATGCGGGCCAGCGACGCGACGGCTGCGTGCATGACCCGGGTGTCGGGCCGGCGCAGCAGGACCTGCAACGGTGGAATTGCGTGGCTGGTGCCGAGTTGCCCGAGCAACCGGGCGAGCTCGCGCTGCACGAACCAACGCTTGTCGTCGACCGCGCCGGCCAGGCCCGGGATGGCGGCCGGACCCATCCTCATAATCAGCGCCGAGGCCCGATCCGCCGCCACGCCGCCGTCTTCGCGTTGATACGCCGCCAGCAGCGTCGGCACCGCGCTGCTGCCAAGACTGAGCACGATGGCGCTGAAACTGTTGAACTCTTCAGCCGGCAGATCAGCCAGGCCGAGCACGGCCTCCATCAGGGCGTTGGAGGTCGCGATGCTATCGAGCGCGTGGCGGCATTCGTAGGGAGCCAGGGCCTTGGGCCGGGTCACGGCGTCGGCCAGTTCGGCCACCACCGGAATGGCGTGAGCGAAGGCGCCGGCCACCAGCAGCTCATCAACGAAGGCGGCCATGTCGCGGGCGGTCTCGCCCATGCGTTCCGACTGCGTCTCGTTGCGCAGCAGGTCGATCAGCAATTGTCCCGACAGGCGGCGCACGCTCTCGTAGCCGAGCGTGTCGAGCCATTCAGCCAGTTCGGGGGGCAGGCCGCGGGCGGCCAGTTGCACCGCGCGATCCACGGACTGGTCCATCGACTGGCGGTACTCGCCCGAGACGTAGTTGGACTCGTCGTACTTGAGCAGCAGTTCGTCCAGCGACTGGCGAATGTCGTCGATCGGCCGCTTGCTGCCGAAGTCGCGTTCCGAGATCAGGCGCTTGGCCAGCGTCAGCACGCGTTGCTTGCGCTCGGCGTCTGGCGCGAGCGTATCGAGCACCTGGGCCAGCCGGTTGGTGGGGTGACCCGGTGATGACGAGGACAGCGCCCGCGCCAGCAGCAGCGCGACCTGCTGATCGTCGAAGGCCCGCCGGATGGCGCCGACCAGCGGCACGCTTTCGGTGGCACTCTCGCCCTGCAGCATCAACTCGAACGCGGTGGACGTCTCCAGGTTGGCGGCGGCCAGGCCGAGCGACCCGATGACATCCTGCAGGCGCTCCGGTTCGAGGGCGGCGACGGTCTTGGCGAGATGGCGATAGACCGCCAGCACGGTGGCGGCCTGCGTGGTCACGAGCGGCGAGCCGTCAGGCGTGGTGAAGGCTTCCATGCTGTCCTTCGCCAGTTCGCCGATGGCGCCGATGTCGCGGGAGATGTCCAGCAAACGTTGCTGTTCTTCGACCGAGAATGTCGCGCGGCCCATGATGATCGACCGGACAATCGCCTTCCAGGTCTGATCGCGCCGCGCCACCCCCTCGTCGTCTTCGCGTTCGAGCAGTTCCTGGTAGTCGATTTGCTCGAGCACGAAGGCGTTCTGCTCTTCGGCCTGCCAGATGGCGGCGGGGCCGCCGCGCTCGCGCCGGGTGGTGCGGTCGAGCGAGAGCACGCCCAGCAGGGCCCGCACCACCGCCTGCGATGGCGGCAGCATCACCGTAATCTGGAGGATGTCGCGCTCGTGCAGCAGTGCGGCACATTCCGCGACGCCGAGATCCTGGGACTCCAGCGGGATGCCGTCCACCAGCAACTGGCGCGGTGTCACCGCCAGTTGCATCATGCCGCCCACGCTCGCTTCGGCCGCGGCGATGACCAGGCGTTCGACGGCCAGTGCGACGGCCGAATGGTCGGCCGGGTAGAAGCTCCACGTGCGCTGCGCGAGCGTAATCGCGCGCGCCAGGTTGACGGCGCTGCGGGTGAAGTCGGCGGGTGAGGCCGCTGGCTGGGCCATACGTTCCCTAAGATATACTGCCGACCGTCCCATGCGAGCCGTTGACATTATTCGTGCGAAGCGGGACGGCGATGCACTTTCGCGAGAGGCCATCGACGCGTTCGTGGCCGGGGTGACCAGCGGGTCGTGGCCCGACTACCAGGTTTCAGCCCTGCTGATGGCGATTGTCCTCAAGGGCATGAATGCCGTCGAGACGTCCTGGCTGACCGATGCCATGGTCCGGTCTGGCGACCGCGTCAATCTCCGTCACATTCCCGGGATCAAGGTCGGCAAGCACAGCACGGGTGGCGTGGGTGACAAGGTTTCTATCATCCTGGCGCCCCTGGCGGCGGCGTGCGGTGTCACCGTGCCCAAGATGTCGGGGCGCGGGCTGGGGCATACGGGGGGCACGCTCGATAAGCTCGAGAGTATTCCCGGCTTCCGGGTGGCGTTGTCGCTGGATGAATACATCACTCAATTGGCCGAGATTGGCTGCTGCCTGATCAGCCAGACCGCCACGATTGCCCCTGCCGACAAAGCGCTGTATGCGCTGCGCGACGTGACCGGTACCATCGAAAGCCTGCCGCTTATCGCCTCATCGATCATGAGCAAGAAGCTCGCGGAGGGCAGCGAAGCCCTGGTGCTGGATGTGAAGTGTGGCCGCGGCGCGTTCATGCATCGACCCGCCGACGCGCGGGCGCTGGCCCGGTCGATGGTCTCGATCGGCACGGCGGCTGGCGTGCGCACCGAGTGCCTGATCACCCAGATGGATGTGCCGCTGGGCCACGCGGTGGGCAATGCCCTCGAGATAGCCGAGTGCATCGAGGTGCTGCGTGGCCAAGGGCCCGCCGACTTGATCGAACTGGTCGTCCGCCTGGGGAGCCGCATGGTGCGGCTGGCCAAGAAGGCCGCCACCGACGAGGAGTCGGCCGCCCTGGTCCGCCACGCGCTGTCGTCGGGCGCCGCCCTGGCCCGGTTCCGCCTGATGGTGGCACGACAAGGCGGCGACCCCGCCGTCGTCGACGATCCCAGCCGCCTGCCGTCGGCCAGGTTGAAGCACGTGATGACCGCCCCTCGGCGTGGGGTCGTGACCGCGCTCGACGCGCTGCTCGTAGGGCGCGCCGCGGTGGCGCTTGGCGCCGGCCGCGACAAGAAGGGCGACGAGGTGGACCTGTCGGCCGGGATCGTGCTGCTCAAGAAGCCCCAGGACGAGGTGGCCGCTGGCGAACCGGTAATGGAATTGCACTATAACGATCCGTCACGACTGGCGGGCGCGCTGCCGCTGGTGACACAGGCGATGGTGATCGGCGACCAGCCGCCGGCCACCCAACCGCTTGTCCTCGGCTGGGTGCACGACAGCGGCGAGACCATGTTCGTCGTCAGCTAAAGGGGTGCTCGGGTGCTGATGTGCTCGGGTGCTGATGTGCTCAAGTGCTGATGTGCTCGGGTGCGATGAGATAGCGAGGGAAATGTGGGAGTGTTGAGCACGCTGCAACCGCTGATTGGGCTCTTCGGTATTCTCGGGCTGGCCTATGCCCTGTCGACCAACCGCAAGGCCATCAGCCTGCGCGTGGTCGGCTGGGGACTGGGCCTCCAGGTGCTCTTTGCTTTGATCGTGCTCAAGACCAGCATCGGCCAGAGCGTCTTCACGGTGCTCGGCGACAAGATGCGCCAACTGCTCGAGTTCTCCATCGTGGGATCGGGCTTCGTCTTCGGCGCGCTCGGTGATGGCTCGGTGTGGGGCCGCGTCATGACCGGTGCGCTCGGCGCAGAAGGCGCGCGCTACGGCGTGGTGTTCGCGTTTCAGATCCTGCCGACCATCATCTTCATCGCCGCGCTGTTTGCCATTCTCTACTTCGTCGGCGTGATGCAGTTCATCGTCCGCCTGTTCGCCGTGGTCATGAACAAGGTGATGGGCGCCAGCGGCGCGGAGTCGCTGAACGTGGCCGCCAGCATCTTCATGGGGCAGACCGAGGCGCCGCTGACGATTCGCCCGTTCCTGGCGCGCATGACGCAGTCGGAATTGATGACCGTGATGACGTCGGGCATGGCGCACATCTCGGGCGGCATCATGGCCGCCTACATCGCGTTCGGCATCGACGCCAAGCACCTGCTGACCGCGGTCATCATGACGGCACCCGGTACGCTGATGATGGCGAAGATGTTCGTGCCCGAGACCGAGACGCCAGAGACGCGCGGCACGGTCAAGCTCGAAGTCGTCAACGAAGACGTCAATATCATTGACGCCGCCGGCCGCGGCACCGCCGAAGGCTTGCATCTCGCACTGAACGTCGGCGCGATGCTGATCTCGTTCGTGGCCTTGATCGCCCTGGTCAACGCGATGCTTGGTGCCGCCGGTGGCTGGGTGGGCCTCCAGGGTTTTTCGCTGCAGACCATCTTCGGCTGGGCGTTTGCGCCCGTCGCCTGGAGCCTGGGGGTGCCCTGGAAGGACGCCGCCACCATTGGCAACCTGCTCGGCACGCGCATGGTGCTCAACGAGTTCATCGCCTTCGCGCAGTTGGGTGGCATGAAGGACGTGCTCGACCCGAGATCGTTCACCATCGCGACGTTCGCGCTGTGCGGCTTTGCCAACTTCGCCTCGATCGGCATGCAAATCGGCGGCATCGGCGCGCTGGCGCCCTCGCGGCGCGGCGACCTGGCCCGACTGGGTCTGCGCGCCATGCTGGCCGGCACACTGGCGAATTTCCTGACCGCCATCATCGTGGGTTTCCTGCTGTGAGCAACTTCGACCAGGTCACGGAAGCAGCCGAATGGCTGCGGGGCCACGGCTGCGGCGGCGCGGACGTGGCGGTCGTCTTGGGATCGGGCCTCGGCGACTTCGCCGATCACCTGGCTGAGCCGTTCACTATTCCGTACGGCGACATTCCGCACTGGCCGGCGTCACGCGTGATTGGCCATGCCGGCAAGCTGGTGGGCGGGACGCTGCGCGGCAAGCATGTGCTGGCGCTGTCGGGGCGCGTGCATGCCTATGAAGGCCACGACCTGCAGACCGTGACCTTTGCCATGCGCGCCATGGGGCGCCTGGGCGTGCCGCAGGTCATCCTCACCAACGCCGCCGGGGGCATTTCGCCCAACTGTTCGCGCGGCGCCCTGATGGTGATCGACGATCACATCAACCTGATGGGCAACAACCCGCTGGTCGGCCCGAACGACGAACGCTACGGCCTGCGCTTTCCCGACATGACCCATGTCTACTCGCCGCGATTGCGCGCGATCGCCGACGCGGCGGCCGCGGAGCAGGGTGCGCCCCTGCAGCACGGGGTCTATGTCGCCGTCCTCGGTCCCAGCTACGAGACGCCGGCGGAGATTCGCGCGTTTCGGGTGCTGGGCGCCGACGCCGTGGGCATGTCCACCGCGCCGGAAGCGATCGTGGCTCGCCACATGGGAATTGAGGTGCTGGGCATCTCGTGCATCACCAACCCCGCCGCCGGCGTGTTCCCGGAACCGTTGCACCACGATGAGGTGATGGAAACGGCGCGCCAGGTCAAGGGGCAGTTCATTGGACTGCTGGAGCGGATCATTGCCCGCCTCTGACGCGTTGATCGCCGCCGCTCGAGCAGCGCGCGAACGAGCCGTCGCAGACTTTTCCGGATTCAAGGTCGGCGCCGCGCTCGAGACGACCGACGGCCACATCATCACCGGCTGCAACATTGAAAATGCCAGCTACGGCCTGACGGTGTGTGCCGAGCGCGTGGCCATCTTCAAGGCGATCTCCGACGGCCATCGCGCTTTCCGCCGCATGGTCGTCGTGGCCGACACCCCGGCGCCAACCCCTCCGTGCGGCGCCTGCCGGCAGATCATGTGGGAGTTCTGCGGCGATATCGAAGTGGTGATGGCCAATCTGCAGATGGTGACGGCCATGTTGCAGATGACAGACTTGCTGCCGCTGCCATTCGACAAACGCTTGCTCTAGTCCTTCAGAGTGGCGAGACCGTCGAGCGGTACCACCCCGACTCGTCGCATCGCCCGCCAGGCGGTGTCGTCGTCCGGTATGATCAGGCAAACATGCTCCCAACTATCGCCTGGCAAGACTCCGATATCGTGATGATCGATCAGCGCAAGTTGCCCGGCGCTGAAGTCTACGTAACCTGCCGCAGCGTGAACGACGTGGCCAAGGCCATCAAGACCATGATCATTCGTGGCGCGCCGGCCATTGGCGTGTGTGCCGCCATGGGACTCGCGCTCGGGGCCCAGCGCAGCAAGGCCACCGGCACCAAGCAGTTCACCACCGAGTTCCAGCGCAACAGCGATCTGCTGGCCGCCACGCGGCCGACGGCCGTCAACCTGTTCTGGGCGATCGAACGCATGAAGCAGTCGTTTGCCGATGGCGCGTTGGCTGGCGAATCGGTCGAGCAGTTGAAGGCGCGGCTGCGGCTGGAGGCCGATCGGATCCACGATGACGATGTCGCCAGTTGCCGGGCGATCGGCGCGCTTGGTGCGACGCTGGTGCCGGCAGAGGCCTGCATCCTCACGCACTGCAACGCCGGGGCGCTGGCCACGGCCGGCTACGGTACCGCCCTCGGCGTGATTCGCGGCGCCGTCGAGGCGGGCCGCAAGGTGCGCGTGCTGGCCGACGAAACGCGACCCTTCCTGCAGGGGGCGCGGCTCACCGCGTGGGAACTGGTCAAGGACGGCATCGACACGACGGTCATCACCGACAACATGGCCGGCGCCATCATGCGCGCGGGCGACATTGACCTAGTGGTCGTCGGCGCGGACCGTATTGCCGCCAACGGCGATACTGCCAACAAGATTGGCACTTATACCGTGGCCGTGCTGGCGAAGGAGCACGGCATCCCGTTCTACGTCGCGGCGCCGTGGTCCACCATCGACCTGGCCACTCCCGACGGTGACGCGATTCCCATTGAGGAACGCGCGGCCCGCGAAGTAACGCACGTCGGCTCCGTGCAACTGGCGCCGGAGGGCGCGCATGTGCGCAATCCCTCGTTCGACGTCACGCCCAGCAAGTACATCACGGCGATCATCACGGAGCGTGGCATCGTCCAGCCTCCGTTCCTCGAGAACCTTCGTGCTTGAACCATGTTGGTCTTAGGCATCGAGACGTCGTGCGACGAAACGGCGGCGGCCATCGTCGAGACCAGGCCCGATGACCGGAAACCCTGGTTACTGCGATCAAACGTCGTCGCCTCGCAGGTGGACATTCACTGTGAGTGGGGCGGGGTCGTCCCCGAACTGGCCTCCCGGCAACACGTCCGCGATATCTGCGGCGTCGTCGAGCGCGCGCTGTCTGATGCCAACGCGACTTGGGCGGATGTTGATGCTATCGCGGTGACGCAGGGGCCCGGGCTCGTCGGCTCGTTGCTGGTCGGCGTGTCGTTTGCCAAGTCCGCCGCCTGGGCACTGCAGAAGCCGCTGGTCGCCGTGCATCACCTGGCGGGTCACATCGAGTCAATCTGGCTTGAGCACGGCCCCATTCCGCTGCCGGCCATCATCCTGGTCGTGTCTGGCGGCCACACCAGTTTGTATCTGGTGAAGCAGGAAGGGCACTACGAGCTGCTCGGCCGTACGCGAGACGATGCGGCGGGGGAGGCGTATGACAAGGTGGCGAAGTTGTTGGGCCTGGGATATCCCGGTGGCCCGATCCTCGATCGCCTGGCTCGCGACGGCAACGATGCCGCGATCAACTTCCCCGGGACGCGCCTGACTAGCCCTGACCGCAACGCGCCCGAACGGGATGGCCGCTTTGATTTCAGCTTCAGCGGACTGAAGACCTCGGTCCTGCGTCACGTCAGGCAGCGGCAAACGGCGTTGGGGGCCGAGCAATTGCCGGCCAACGAGATCGCCGACCTGGCGGCCAGCTTTCAGTTTCGCGTGGTCGACACGCTGATCGACCGCGCCTTCGCGGCTGCTCACTGGCACGGCGCGAAGGCGATCGGCATTGCCGGTGGCGTGTCGGCGAATTCGCGCTTGCGGGCTGAGGCCATGGCGAAGTCGGGCCGAAGCGAGATCCCCGTCTTCATTCCCAGCCTGGCGCTCTCGACCGACAACGCCGCGATGATCGCGGCTGCCGGCATCCGCCTGCTCGACGCCGGTCGCCTCGCGCCATCCGACCTGAACGCAGCGGCCAGCCTTCCGCTGTAATCACCAATTCACCACATCACGAGATCACAAAGTCATGGCGCGCGAGTACCCCTCTCATCCTGTTGTTGGCGTCGGCGCGGTCGTCGTGCGTGACGGCCGCGCGCTGATCATCCGGCGCGCACATGAGCCGCGCAAGGGCGAGTGGTCGCTGCCCGGTGGCCACCTCGATCTCGGCGAGTCGCTGATCGATGCCGTGCGCCGCGAGGTGAAAGAAGAGACCGGCCTCGAGGTGCATCCCGGACCGATCATCGAGACCTTCGACCGCGTGCACCGCGATCCCGACGGGCGCGTCCGCTTTCATTTTGTGATCGTTGATTTCGTCTGCGAGGCGCCATCGGGCGAGGCCGTGGCCGGCTCCGATGCCGAGGCGGTGGCGTGGGTCACCGCCAGCGAGCTCGACGGCTATGGCGTCAACGCGCACGCGGCGGCGGTGATTCGCAAGGGCTTGGAGTATTCTTTTCCGTCATGACCTTATCGCGTGAAGCCGCCTGGCAGTTGTTGACCGAATGGACCCAGGGCGAAAGCCTGCGCAAGCACGCGTTGGCCGTCGAGGCCGCGGTGCGCGGCTACGCCCGCCAGCAGGGCGCCAATGAAGAGGAGTGGGGCGTCGTCGCCTTGCTCCACGATTTTGATTACGAGAAGTACCCGACGCTCGGTGATCACCCCAACAAGGGCTGCGAGCACCTGCGATCGCTCGGCTATCCGGAATGGGTGATGCGAGCCATCCTCTCGCACGCCTCAGAGATCACCGGAGTGGAGCCAGAGACGCCGGTGGAAAAGACCCTTGTGGCCTGCGACGAGCTGGCGGGGTTTGTGACCGCGGCGTCGCTGGTGCGTCCGTCGAAGAGCGTGCTCGACCTCGAGGCCGCCTCAGTAATCAAGCGCATGAAAGACAAGGCCTTCGCCCGCCAGGTGCCGCGGGATCACCTGCTTCGTGGCGCTGAACTGATGGGGCTGCCGCTTGACCAGCACGTGACCAACGTGATCGGATTCCTGCGTCTGCAGGCCGATGCCTTGGGGCTTCGCGGAACGCTGTAACGCCAAGACCCGTATACTCAACGCAGATGACCCACACGGGTGAGGGCCAGGCCCATCCCTTAGACGCGCCCAGGTTCGCTGGACCGGTGGTCCAGTGCCAGAACCTCAGCGTGCGCTACGGCAAGAACCTGGCGCTCAAGGACGTCACGGCGGTGTTTCCCGCAGGCGCCGTCGGCTTGCTGGGACCCAATGGCGCCGGCAAGAGCACGCTCCTCAAGTCACTGCTTGGCTTCATCGTGCCCGAGAAGGGCACCATGAAGGTCATCGACATGGATGTCGCCACGTCGCCGCTCGAGATTCGCGAGCGCATTGGCTACATGCCTGAAAGCGATTCCCACATCCCCGGCATGAACGCCGTGTCGTTTGTTGCCTACTGCGCCCAGCTCTCGGGCCTGCCGGCGACCGACGCCATGCAGCGCGCGCACGAGGTGCTCTACTACGTCGGCCTCGGGGAGGCGCGCTACCGCAACATCGAAACCTACTCGACCGGCATGAAGCAGCGCATCAAGCTGGCGCAGGCCATCGTCCACGACCCCGACCTGTTGTTCCTGGACGAGCCGACCAACGGCATGGACCCCAAGGGCCGGGACGAGATGCTCGAACTGATTCACGACCTGGCCCACAACAAGAACGTCAACCTGATCCTCTCGTCGCATCTGCTGCCCGATGTTGAGTTCACCTGCGACCACGTGGTCGTCATGGACAAGGGCACCGTCGCCACCTACGGACCCATCAAGGCGTTGAAGGGGACGACGGGTCGCGTGTACGAGATGCGGATCAAGGGCGACGAGGCGCAGTTCATCAGCGTGCTGCGCGGTGAAGGCTTCGACGTCAAGGATTCTGATGAAGACGTGATGCGCGTCTTCGTGCCCGGCGCCGCCGGCGACAACCCGAAAGTATTGTTCGAGCTGGCCGCCCGCGAGCGCGTGCAGGTGCGTCACGTGCGCCCGAGCGTGCCGACGCTCGAAGACGTGTTCGCGCGCGCGGTGGGGGAGAAATAGCCCATGCCCATCCATGATCAGGGCTATCGGCGTTATGGCGGCACCCGCGCCGGCATTGGTCGCTCCTGGCAGGTGATGACGCGCGCCGGCGTCATGAGCATCATTGCCAAGCGCCAGTTCCTGGCTCTGATGCTGTTTGCCTGGGCGCCGTTCGTGGTGCGGGCGGTGCAAATCTACGTGTCCGCGACCTTCCAGCAGGCCTCATTTCTGGCGCCCAAGGGCGACACGTTCCGCGAGTTCCTGGATCAGCAGGGCGCGTTCGTGTTCTTCGTCACCATCTACGTCGGTGCCGGGCTGATTGCCAACGACCGACGCGCCAATGCCCTGCAGCTCTACCTGTCAAAGCCAATGACGAGTGCGGAGTACATCGCCGGCAAGCTTGCCATCCTGTTTCTCTTCCTGGTGTCGGTGACCTTCCTGCCCGCCATGATGCTGCTGCTGACGCAGGCCATCTTCGCCGGCAGTCTCACCTTCGTCAGCAACAACCTGTATTTGCTGCCGGCCATCACCTTGTTCTCGCTGGCGCAGGTGCTGCTGGCGTCGACCACCATGCTGGCGCTGTCGTCGCTCTCGAAGAGCAGTCGCTTTGTCGCCGTGATGTATGCCGGGTTGTTCTTCTTCACCACGGCGCTCTTCAACGCCCTGCGTGGGATCACCGGCAAGACCAGTTTCGCCTGGCTGTCGCCGACCGCAGCGCTGGAACAACTGGGTGACGTAATCTTCCGGCTGCCACCGCGCTACCAGGTGCCGCCGAGCGTTGCCGGCCTCACCGTGCTGGTGCTGATTGCCGCTTCGCTCTACGTTCTCAGCCGTCGCGTCCGTGGCGTGGAGATTG
Organism: Candidatus Sulfopaludibacter sp. SbA3; assembly: GCA_945866285.1. Taxonomy (GTDB): domain Bacteria; phylum Acidobacteriota; class Vicinamibacteria; order Vicinamibacterales; family UBA2999; genus 12-FULL-67-14b. Next base: position 12,142 of record CAMBHC010000032.1, read on the forward strand.
TGACCTAATGGCCGACGTCACCACGCTCGTCCAGGCCGATCACGTGTCCAAGTGGTATGGACAGGTCAGTGGTCTCAATGACGTCACCGTGTCCATTCCACCCGGCATCACCGGATTGCTTGGGCCGAACGGCGCCGGCAAGTCGACGTTCATGAAGTTGATGACTGGCCAGCTCAAGCCGAGCCAGGGCACCATTCGCGTGATGGGCGAGGCGATCTGGGGTAACCCCGACGTCTACGCGCGCATCGGCTTCTGTCCCGAGCAGGACGCGTTCTACGACCGCATGACCGGCCTCGAGTGGGTGACCGCGCTCGTTCGGCTCAACGGCTACAGTGATGCCGAGGCCGACGCGGCCGCGAAGGCCGCGCTCGACAAGGTGGATCTCCTCGACGCCGGCGGCAAGAAGATCGGCGCCTACAGCAAGGGCATGCGGCAGCGCGTCAAGCTCGCGCAGGCACTGGTTCACGATCCCGAGTTGCTGATCCTCGACGAACCGTTGACGGGCATGGATCCGATCATGCGGCGCAAGACCATCCGCTTGATCAAAGACTGGGCCCGTGCCGGCAAGCACATCATCGTCTCCAGCCACATCCTGCACGAGATCGAGTCGATGACCTCGAACATCCTCTTGATCAACAACGGCCGCATTCTCGCCGAGGGTAACGTTCACCAGATCCGCGACCTGATCGACACGCATCCGCACACCGTGTTTGTGCGCGGCGAAGATCCGCGCGCATTGGCGCGCCGCTTCATGGCCGAGGACGATGTGCTCAGCATGAAGTTCGAGCCTGGTGCCGTGATTGTCGAGACCTCGAAGCCCGATCACTTCTATGCGCGGCTCACCGCACTTGCCGCCTCGGGTGAAGCCGGCCGCATTGACGAAGTGCAGTCGCCCGACGACAACCTGCAGGCGGTCTTCAAATACCTGGTGAAGTCATGAAGCAGATGAGCTTCTGGACCGCATCACGGCGGGTGTTCGACCTGTCGCTGGGCGAAATGCTGTGGTCGCGCCGCACCATCTTCATGGCGCTCGTCGTCGGCGGCCCGGTGCTGCTGGCGCTCATCGTCAAAGTGGTCGAGCTGTTCGGCATCTCGGCGCTACGCGTCAACGGCCAGCGCGTCGCCGGCTTCGGCATTTTCGGCGTCATGATCTGGCTGCTGTTCCTGCGCTTCATCGTCCCCGTGCTGGGCGTGTTCTACGGCACGGCGCTGATGGCCGACGAAGTGGAAGACAAGACCATCACCTACCTGTTCACGCGGCCGATTCCGCGCGGTGCGGTGCTGGTGGGCAAGTACCTGGCCTACCTTGCCTGCACCCTGCTGGTGGTGCTGCCGTCGGTGATGATCGTCTACTTCCTGTTGGTGCCGTTCTCGGCGCTGCCGGCGACGTTTGGCTCATTACTCGTCGACTTGGGCTTACTGGGACTCGGGCTGGCGGTCTACGGGGCCGTCTTCGCCTTCGTGGGTGCCTTCTTCAAGCGCCCCCTGGT
>CAMBHC010000033.1 GCA_945866285.1 Candidatus Sulfopaludibacter sp. SbA3
GAGCAGATCAACTCGTCGAACCACTACAGCGCGGTCGCGCTGACCATGGCCGACCTGCCGCTGCTGAACGTCGACACCATGAAGTCGTTCTACAACGCCCGGTTCGCGAACGCCGCCGACTTTACCTATTTCTTCGTCGGCGCCTTCACCGTGGATGACATCACGCCGCTACTCGAGAAGTGGGTGGCGACCCTGCCGTCGCAAGGCAAGAAGACCTCGGCCTTCCGCGACATGGGCGTGAAGTTCCCGATGGGCGTCGTGAAGGAAGAGGTGAAGAAGGGCAAAGAGCCGGCGAGTCAGACCGTGCTGTCGTTCTTTGCCGACCCTGGTGTTGACGAGCTCGAGATGCACCGCGCCCGCGCCGCGTCGCAGGTGCTGAGCATCCGTCTGCGCGAGATCCTCCGCGAGGAACTCGGCGGCACCTATGGCGTGTCGGTCGGCTTCAACAACTCGCCGCCGCTCAAGGGCTACGGTGCCATGGTCATCCAGTTCGGCAGCTCGCCCGAGAACGTGGACAAGCTGGTCACCGCGTCCTTGAAGGAAATCGCGCGCCTCAAGGTCGAGGGGCCGTCACTGGACGATGTGAACAAGGTGAAGGAGCTGGAGCGGCGGGACCTCGAGACCAACGCCAAGCAGAACTCCTACTGGATGGGCTCGCTCCAGACGGTCCACATGTATGGCTGGGACCCGAACCGCATCAACAAGCGCCTTGAGCGCACCGAATCGCTGACCCCGGACATCATCAAGACGATGTTCCAGAAATACTTCCCGATGGACCGTTACACGCTGGTGATGCTCAAGCCGGAAGCCTGATGCGCCGGCGTCGATACCAGTGGGGACAAACCTTCAGGTTTGTCCTCCCAGTCCGGCATTGCCCACGCCCGGCTGCCATCATTTCGACCTGAAGTCGATCGACGCCGTGGCGGCGAATCGAATTAATCGAGGTTCGGCCTCCGACCCCGTTAGCCTCCTCCGTGCCCTGGCGCAGGCCCTGCGCCACAGCGCGTCGGGGATGCCGCTCGGCGTGGTTCTGGCCGGTCCCGGATTGGAAGAACAGTTTCTCGATCGCGTGGCCGCCGTCCAGATTGGCGACTTCACGGTGCCTGTGATCTCTCCCGAAGATCTCGTGGTGACCAAGGTGCTCGCCGGGCGGGAGAAGGACGTCGGCGATATTCGGGGCGTCCTGCATGCGCGCGCCGACTCGCTGGACCTCGACTACATTCGTCGAACGCTGTTGGTCATCGCAGCGGCGATGGGGCAGAGCGACCTGACGCCGTTGTTCGAGGCCGAGTTGGCCCCCGCGGCCACGCGCCGTCAATCGGAGTAGTCAGGCTGCCGAGGAATTCTGGCTGGTGGCGTCCGACGACGGTAGACTGTGCGCATGAGTGAGAGCGAGCAGCCGTCACCGTCGCCCGCCCTGACTGCCGAGGCGAAGGCCGAGATGCGCCAGTGGGTGGACCGCTGGAAGGTCGTCGGGCCGATTCTGGATGCCGAACGCTGGGCGCGGCTGCGGGCAACGACAGAAGACGATTTGAGGCGGCAGTCTCTGGACTTGCTCGCCCTGTGGCGGCCAGATGTCTCTGGTGACGATGGCGAGGCGATCGTGTTGCAGCAGCGTGCGTTCGCGCTCCTGCGTAACCGCGATAGGGCATGACCGAGCCGGCGCTGATTGAGGCGGCGGTTGAAGTGCAATCGGTACTATCCGCCGCTGGGATTCGATCGTGCATCATCGGCGGGCTTGCGGTGCAGCGGTGGGGCGAGCCGCGGGCCACGCAAGACGTCGACTTCTCGGTGTTGGCGCCGATCGGTGAAGAGCAGCGCCCCTTGGATCTACTTCTCGCGGCCTTCGCGCCCAGGCGTCCCGAGGCCCGGGCGTTTGCGATCGCCAATCGCGTGTTGTTGATCCAGTCCACCAACGGGGTAGCCGCGGATATTGGACTTGCTGGCAGCCCATTCGAGGTCGAGATCCTCGAGCGATCGTCGGCCTGGAACATCGGAGCGGGGGCCTCCATCGTGACGTGCTCGGCTGAGGACCTTGTGATCTACAAGCTGGTCGCCGGCCGCGCGCGTGATGTCGCGGATATCGAGGGCATCGTCCGGCGACAGGCGTCCGGCCTGGACGTCGAGCGCATCCGCCGATATGGGGGGCTGTTCGCGGAGTTGAAGGAAGAACCCGACCTGCTGCGCGCGTTTGAGCAGTCGCTGACGCGCGCGCGGGAGTGAGCCAGCGGTCGCGGCGTCGAGGGCCCCATTGAAGTCGCGGTGGGTCGGTTGGCGCTCCGGGCGTCGGCGGGCGTTCTTCCGCTGAGAAATCAGCGGTCCCATTTGCGAAAGTCCCGTATGGGAACTGCCAGGCGGGGCAGGCGGGTCTGAAGACCCGCCTCTACGGACGATGCCCGATGGCGTGACGTTCCTGCAATACTCCTACGCAAAAGGGAGTTCCCGGCGGTGATGCTCGACGGCACGAGCCGCGAGGCCATCGAACTCATCGAGATCCGGTACAATTGCCGTTCCTAATGGCACCTCAATTCGTCTACACCATGAAGGGGCTCGGGAAGGTCTATCCTCCCGACGCTCAAGTCCTTAAAGACATCTGGCTGTCATTTCTCCCGGGCGCCAAGATCGGCGTGCTCGGCCTGAACGGCGCCGGCAAGTCGACGCTGCTCAAGATCATGGCCGGCGTCGAAACCAGCTTTGTCGGCGAGGCGTTCCCCGGCCAGGGCGTGAGCATTGGCTACCTGCCGCAGGAGCCGGTCCTCAATCCCGACAAGGACGTGCGCGGCAACGTCGAGGAAGGCGTCGCCGAGATCAAGGCGCTGCTCGACCGCTATGACGCCGTCAACGCCAAGCTGGGCGAAGACATGTCCCCGGAAGAGATGGACAAGGTGATGGACGAGCAGTCGCGGTTGCAGGACCGCATTGACGCGACCAATGCCTGGGACCTCGACTCGCGGCTCGACCTGGCCATGGAAGCGCTGCGCTGCCCGCCGCCAGATGCCAACGTCAGCACGCTGTCGGGTGGCGAGCGCCGCCGCGTCGCGCTGTGCCGGTTGCTGCTGCTCTCGCCCGACCTGCTGTTGCTCGACGAACCCACCAACCACCTCGATGCCGAGTCGGTGGCGTGGCTCGAGCGCTTCCTGAAGGACTACCCGGGCACCGTCGTCGCGATTACGCACGACCGCTACTTCCTCGACAACGTCGCCGGCTGGATTCTCGAACTCGACCGCGGTAGTGGCATTCCGTACGAAGGCAACTACACCGGCTGGCTCGAGCAGAAGTCGAACCGATTGCAGATCGAAGAGAAGACCGAAAGCAAGCGCCAGCGATCATTGCAGCGAGAGCTGGACTGGATCCGCATGTCGCCGCGCGCCCGCCAGGCCAAGGGCAAGGCGCGTTTGAATGCCTACGAGGACCTGCTGGCCGAAGACACCGCCAAGAAGGTGGACAGCGTTGAGATCTACATTCCGCCCGGTCCGCGTCTCGGCGACATCGTCGTCGAGGCCCGCGGCCTGAAGAAGGCCTTCGGCGACACGGTGTTGTTCGACGACCTCAACTTCACCCTGCCGCCCGCCGGCATTGTCGGCGTGATCGGTCCCAACGGCGCCGGCAAGACGACGACGTTCCGCTTGATTACGGGGCAGGAGCAGCCGGACGGCGGCACGCTGAAGCTCGGCCAGACCGTACAGGTCGGCTACGTCGATCAATCGCGCGATGCGCTCGATCCCAACAAGTCGGTCTACGACGAAATCACCGACGGCCTCGACGAGCTCGAGATGGGCAAGAAGACGGTGGCGTCGCGCGCCTACGTCTCGTGGTTTAACTTCAAGGGCGGCCAGCAGCAGCGCAAGGTCGGCACGCTGTCGGGTGGTGAACGCAACCGCGTCCACCTGGCCAAGCTGCTGCGCAAGGGCAGCAACCTGCTGTTGCTGGACGAACCGACCAACGACCTCGACGTCGACACGTTGCGCGCGCTCGAAGAAGCGCTGCTCAACTACGCCGGCTGCGCCGTCGTCATCAGCCACGACCGCTGGTTCCTCGATCGCATCGCGACGCACATCCTCGCGTTCGAAGGCGACAGCCAGGTGGTGTGGTACGAAGGCAACTACCAGGACTACGAGGCCGACCGGAAGCGCCGTCTCGGCGCGCAGGCCGACCAGCCGCATCGCATCAAGTACCGGAAACTCACGCGGGGTTGAAGAGTTCGTAGAGGCGGGTCTTCAGACCCGCCTGATAAAGGAGACGAACAATGGGCGCAGACCAGGCCAAGTTCTTCGTGACCACCCTCGGACAGGCCATGCAGGGCGAGTGGATGCACACCTACAAGGCGATCAACGCCGTGCCCGATGCCAAGAAGGCCTTCAAGCCCGAGCCGAACGCACGCTCGGCGTGGGATCTCGCGTATCACATTGCCATTTGCGACGTCGGCTTCCTGCACGCGGTCGCCGCCAATAGCTTCAGTGTGTTCCCGGCAAAGTGCGATGCGAAGACGATTCCCGAACTGGCGGATTGGTACAAGCACGAGTTCCCCAAGGCGCTCGAAAAAGTGCTGACGCTCGACGGCAACCACCTGTCGCAGATCGTCGAGGCCTTCGGCATGAAGCTGTCGTCGATGACCTACTTGATGTTCTGCAACAACCACATGATTCATCACCGCGGTCAGCTCACCACCTACCTCCGACCAATGGGGGGCAAGGTGCCGGCGATGTACGGTGGGAGCTTCGACGAGAAGATGGGCGGCTAACAAGCGTTCGGCTTCACCGGCATGGCTGTTTCAAAATCGACCGTATCGTTATGCCTGGTCATCGCAGGCGCCCTGGCCCTGCCGCTGGGGTTACGGGCGCTCAATACCTTCGCGCCGGTCGCCGGCGTGGCGCCGAGCTACCTGCCGACCGTCGAAGAGCCGCGGCTCCGGGAGCCCTTCGACGAAGAGACCGCCGCCACATGGCGTGAGGCCCGTCCTGATTACGCGTTGATCGGGGATTCGATGGCGGGCACCCGCATCGATCCCCGCCACCTGTCCCACCTGGTGCGCGGCCGTGGCGTTGGGGCGTTGCTGCACCCTGGCAGCAGCGTGGCGTACTGGTACCTGACCTTCAAGAACATGGTCATCGAGAACTCGCCGGTGCGGGTGAAGGCGGCCATCTTCTTATTTCGTGACGACCAGCTGACGCTGGCGTTTCAGCGCGTGACCCCGGGCACACTGGACCGCGTCGCGCGCGGCGAAGAGCCCGTGCTCGACGGCGTGCTGGCGGCCAACGCCACCGGCGCCTTCGCCGGGCTGCATCGCGCCGTCCAGTCGATGTATCACGCCAACCAGGCCCGTGCCTGGCTGGTCCCGGCTGTGACCCACGCCCCGGTGGCAGTGGCGGCTCCCGGGCAGGAGCCCAAGGCGTTTCTCGAGTCGATGAACAGCCAGATGTTTTCGATCGAGACGCTCCGCAAGACATCGGTGGCCGACCTGCCGCCGTCCGCTGAGGAGAACCTGGACTTCAACCTGATGGTGGGGCGGTCGATCCTGCCAGAAATTCTGCGCATCGCGCAGGTGGGTGGCGTGCGGGTCGCGTTTATTCGGGTGCAGCGGCGCCCCTCGGCTCAGGGCCCGCCCGCGCAGTCGGACGCATTGGTCAAGTACATCCGCGACCTGCGGACCTACCTGGCCGAGCACGGCGCCTACTTCCAGGACGAATGGGGCGATCCCGAACAGCCCTTGTCGATCTATGCCGACGGCGATCACGTGTCGCGCGAGGCGCGCATGCCGTACACCGAACGGTTCTATAAGAAGAACCTCCGCCTGTTTCAGTGATCTTCCACAGCCTCGATTTCCTCGTCTTCTTCGTCGTGACGCTGGCCACCTATTGGTGGCTGCCGCTGCGGGGCCAGAACCTGCTGCTGCTCGCGGCCAGCTACGTGTTCTACGGCTGGATACATCCGTGGTTCCTGACGCTCATCTTTGCGACCACGTTCATCGACTATTGGTCGGCGCGCCGCATGACCGAACGTCCCGAGCACCGGAAGGCGTGGCTGTGGCTCAGCATCGTCACCAACTTCGGGATGCTCGGCTTCTTCAAGTACTTCGGGTTCTTTGCCGCGAACGTCGCCGCAGCCGCTGCGGCAATCGGCTGGAACGTGCCCCAGGCGGCCTTGGAGATCCTGTTGCCGGTGGGCATTTCGTTCTACACCTTCCAGTCGATGAGCTACACGATCGACGTCTATCGCCACCATGCGCCGGCGCGCACCAGCTTCGTGGACATGGCGGCGTTCGTGTCATTCTTTCCGCACCTCGTAGCCGGGCCGATCATGCGGGCCACCAATTTGCTGCCGCAGTTCGAGCGCGAGCGCCAGTTTTCTGCCGCTGCGGCACGGGACGCGACGCTGCTGATGGTGTGGGGGTTCTTCAAGAAGCTGGTGATTGCCGACAACGTTGGCGTGATCGCCAACAAGGTGTTTGCCCTTGAGTCGCCCGAGTTCCCGGTGCTGTGGGCCGGGGTATTCGCGTTCGCGATCCAGATTTACGCGGACTTCTCCGCTTACACCGACATCGCGCGGGGCGTGGCGAAGTGGTTTGGTTTTGATCTAATCAAGAACTTCGAGCAGCCGTACCTGGCCGCCAGTCCATCAGAGTTCTGGCGGCGCTGGAACATCTCGCTGTCCACCTGGTTCCGCGACTACGTCTACATTCCCCTCGGCGGATCGCGAGCGGGCGCGCCGCGCGAGGCCATCAACGTGATGGTGACCTTCCTCACCTCGGGGCTGTGGCATGGCGCCAGTTGGAACTACGTCCTGTGGGGCGCGTACCACGGCATCCTGTTGATACTCGACCGAGTGGTCGGGCGCATCTGGACGCCGACCGATGGCGTGCGTCGGGCACTGCGGGTGGTGCAAGTGCCGGCGATGTTCATGCTCACTTGCCTCGGCTGGTTGATCTTCAGGGAGACGGATGGCGGGCAGTTGCTGCGTCACCTGCAGGTCACCCCATTCGGGGTTAGTGCGCTGGGGGCGTCGGCGGGCGCCTATTTGTTCCTATTGGCGTTCCTGTATTCGATTCCGCTGTGGGTGCAGGACCTGTGGGCCGAGTTGGGCGGGCCCGACTTGTCGATCGCGATTGACGAGACGGAGACGACGGTCAATTGGCAGCGCACGGTGGCGCAAGCGGCCCTGTGTGGCGTGATGGTCGCCGGCATTGTCGTGCTGCGCAGCCAGGCCGCGCTCGACTTCATCTACTTCGCATTCTGAGCACCGGCGACGCGCGCCAACCGGATGGCGCCGACGCGCGCGCCGAGCAGCCGCGTGTCGGGGCCGCCGTTGAGTGACGCCGGCGTAACCAGCGGCGTCACCCCGACCCATAGTTGGTTCGCGCCCCCGAGCCAGCAGTGGGCCGGCACTTCCCAGTTGTAATCTCCCTGGCCTGGCGGCATCGCTTGCGGCGACAGTGCGCAGGCATTGACCGTGAAGGCGATCGCGGGCTTTCGTGCTTGCGGCGCCGCGGGCGTGGCGGTGATGGTCACCCGAACCGGTCCGGGGGCCGCCGAGGTGATCCGGATCGATGACCGCGGCGCAGACGTCCAGCGGAACAGATCGGGATCGGCTTCAGCCGAATGCCAGCCGGGGCCGAAGGCCGTGACCGACGCCATTGGCAGGGCAACCGTGGCGAGTGGATTGGCGACGAGCATCAGATCCAGGACCTGCACGCCAGGACAGATCATCACCGGTGAGTCGTCTTCGGCCGTCGCGACCGCGTCGTGAGGCGGGGCGACAAACGCAAACGTGACCGGTGACCTTCGTCCTGTTGCCGGAATGTCGAGCGTGGCGCCGCCGGTCGCCGCCGACAGGGAGTAGGGAATCGATCGCGGCTCGATGCTGGCGAAGCGGGCGGACTCGCTATCGGTGAGGCGGAGCTTGACGCCACCAGGGGCCGCTCCCGGACCCGCGCCATGCACGATGAAGGTGCCGCTGACCAGCAGCAGCGAGACGTCGGTCCATTCACCAGTCTTGAGGGTGGCGCAGTTGGCGCGACCCGTCACGGCCGACACGGCGGTATTGCCCGCCCACGCCCGTTCGAACAGAAAGCCGAACGGTGCCAGGTTGGCGCGGGCGTTCGCGAAGGCGACCAGGGGACGGCCGCTCGTAACCCACGCATCCACACTGTCGAGGGTCTGCGGCACCAGTACGGTTGGGTGTCCGGCTTTGCCTGACGCGAGCAACACGGTGGCATCGACGCGGCGGCTCTCAGCGACGATGGCGGTGCCGGCCGGCAGGTCGTTCGTCGAGAAGGCGTACGCCAATCGGGCCTGTTCGTTGGAGCGGTTGTCGCGACCCAGGGCGGCCATGCGCGCGCGGGTGAGGGCCGGTTCGCCAATCAGCAGCAGACCCACGACGACGATCAGGAACTGGCCGGCGCGACGCGACAAGGTGCCCTGCAGCCACGCGAGCGAAATGGCGATGGCCGCCCAGCCGGCAAATGCCGCCGGCACGCTGACCGGATCAAGTCGCGAGTGCGGCACGAACCACTGCCACGCCGCCAACCCGATGACCAGGGTCGCCAGGTCCTGCCGTTGATGTGGCACCCGCGCGAGCACGGCGACGCCGATGAGCATGAGTCCGGCGCCGATTGGCGTGAACTCCCGGGACAGATTGGCCACGACGACGCCGATCGATTGTGCCTGGACGTCCACGATGGCCAGCACCGGCAGCACGGCACACGCCGCGATGACGATGCCAGCGGCGACGCTGATCGTCCGGTCGCGTGGCGAAGGCCGCTGGTTCCATGCGAACACCAGTGCCGCCGGTACGCAGGCGAGCCACGCGGGATTCTCTGACATCGCAAGGGCCGCGGCGACCACGGCCGCGATCGCGAAGATCCAACGTGGCGTCTGCCGGCCGCGCCAGGCGGCCCAGGCGGCGGTCATGGCAAACAGCGGCGATAGCGAGTCGCCGGTCCAATAGATGCCGCGCCACCAGATCGTCGATCCCGCGGCCATGGCGAGCATGGTGAGGAGTACGGGGAACATGGGGACACCGGCGCTGGTGAGCCAAAGCCCGAGCATGACAATAGCCGCGGCCGTGGCGACGCCCGCCAGATCGCGCAGGGCCGTTCGGCGGCCGCTCGCAATGGCCATGGCGCCACGACCGGCGAGTGACGATGGCGACCACGGTGAGGCGTAGGGGGTGTCGAGTGCCGGAAGGAGGAGTTGCGCCGACGGCTGATCGGCAGGTGAAAACGCGTAGTCGCGATCGGCGGTGCCGATGCCTTCGCTGGCGCCAGACAGAAACGTCAGGAGGACCACCACCCCGACCGCGGCGATGGCCGCGCGCGACGTCCATGCGGGTGCGGTGTCGTCAGGCTGAACAGACATTCCGTGTGCCGACAGGTATTATTACCGACTGGTGCCTCACCCTGCCTCTTCACTGACAATGCGGCTGCACCGCGAAGCCAATCGCGCCTGGCAGTTGTGGATGATGGAACGGCCGCTGGTCCTCGCCATGGCCGCGGCCGCGCTGCTGGTGCTGGCACGTAGCGCCGTCTTCCTGTGGTGGGAGCAGGCCGGCTTCGACTCGGACCAGGCGATCTTCGGCCTGATGGCGAAGCACATGGCCGAAGGCCGTGGCTACTCGGTGTTCATTTACGGCGCACCCTACATGCTGGGCCTGCAGGCCTGGCTGGCGGCGCCGCTGTTCGCCGTCTTCGGGCCATCGGTCGCGGTGCTGAAGGTGCCGGTGGTGCTCATCAACGTGGCCACGAGCGGACTGCTGGTGTGGATCCTCCATCGCGAGTGTGGCCTGCGGCCGTTTACGGCGCTGCTGGCGTCGCTGTTCTACGTGCTGGCCGCTCCCGCGCTGGCGGCGTCCCTGATCGAGACGGGCGGCGGCAACCCGGAGCCCTTTCTGTATGTCCTGCTCCTGTGGCTATTGCGCGGCCGTCCGCTGGCGTTCGGCGTGGTCTTCGGCATTGGGTTTCTCCATCGCGAGTTCACGTTGTATGGCCTGACGGCGATTGTCGGCCTGGCGCTCCTCAACGATCCGCGTGTCACCGCGGAACGGCTGCGGGCGATCGCGCTGGCCTTGGTCGGTTACTTGATCGTGTGGCAAGTGGTGCGCGCCGGCTTCCTGTTCTCGTCACCGTTCGGTCCGGGGTCGACTGTCGCAGGACCCCTCGGCGCCGATCAAAACGTGCGCGCCCTCATGGAACGAGCGTGTTGGTCGGCCGCCTCAGCCGTTCCCGGAGTGGTCGGCTACTTTGGCGACTACCTGGGCGTGATGTTCGGCGCGGACAACCATCGCTTGTCGGAGCTCGGGATTCGCAGTGTGCTGCGCACCAGCCTGCCGGGGGTGCCGGCGTTCTGGTCCGTGTTGGGATTGGTCTTCGCGGCGGCGCTTGGCCGAGTGCTCTGGCTGTCCATCCGCCGGCGCGAGCCACCCTGGCGCGGGCAGGCGGCGTTCGGCAGCTTCCTGTTGCTGGTCGGTCTGCAAGCCGGCGTTGGCTATGCGGTGGCGCGCTGCGGCGTCATCGAGATCGGCACCGCCCGGTACGCCTTGATGTCGGTCTATGCGGGACTCGGGGTCGTCGCGCTCTTCTTCATCTACGAACCACGCCGCCAGTGGCGCTGGCTGCTCACCGGCGTGATGCTGGCGTGGACGCTGACCAGCGTGATCGCTCACGTTCGACTGGCGCGGGAATACGTCTATGACGAGCCGCTCAATTCGCGGCGCGAGTTGGCCACCTATCTCGTCACCAACGGCATTCGCTACGCGCGCGCCGACTATTGGACCGCCTACGCGACCACCTTCCTTGCGGACGAGCGCGTCGTCGTTGCGTCCACTGACCTTGTGCGAATCAATGCCTACCAGGATCAAGTAGACGCGCACCCCGCCGAGGCGGTGCTCGTGCAGACCAGTCCCTGTGGGCGCGCTGGTGGCGCCGAAGCGGTGCCCGGCATGTATTGGGTGTGTCCCGAATGAGATGGATGACGGCGCTCGCAGTGGTGGTGGCCCTTGGCGGATGCAGCGCCGCGCCGCTGCGGGCTGACACCGTTCTGCTCAACGGCAAGGTGTTCACCGCCAACGACGCGCAACCGTGGGCGCAGGCGCTCGCCATCTTCGGTGATCGGGTCGTCGCCGTGGGCGACAGCGCCGCGATTCAGGCGCTGGCCGGGCCATCGACCCGTCGTCTCGATCTGGGTGGCCGCACAGTGGTTCCAGGATTCAACGACGCCCACCAGCACATCGAGATCACCCCGCCGGCCACCGACCTGGTGTTACCGGACGAGCCGACCCTGGCGCAACTTGAATCCGCGATCAAGACGGCGCTGGCCTCGGCGCCGGCAGGTCAGCTGCTGCGCGGGATCATTGGCCAGACCGCGTGGGGCGATCCGGTGTTGTCGCGTGACTGGCTTGATGCGATCGCGCGGACGACCCCAGTGTGGCTGACCGGCTTCACCGGCCATGGTGTGATGCTGAACAGCGCCGCCCTGGCGCTGGTGGACATCACCGACAGCGTGAAGGAGATCGAGGGCGGACGATTTGGCCGCGACGCGCAGGGGCGCCTGAACGGCCGGCTCGAAGAAACCGCCGGCGAGTGGGCAGAGCGACTGCTGGCGATCAAGGCGGGCCCCGCTGCGGCTGCCGCGCGGTACCGCGCGGTGGCGGCCGAAGCCCTCGGGTATGGCATTACGACGATTCAACTGATGGCCGACCCGCTCCCGATTGCCGAGACGGGGACGCGCCTGGTTGAGGCGAACTCGCCGATTCGGTGGAAGGCGTACCGCTTCCCCATGCGTGCGGCCGGCGGCGAGACCATCGACAGCCGTCCCACCCTTCCGCCGCAACCCACGGCACGCATCGACCTGCGCGGCATGAAGTGGATTATCGACGGCACGCCGATCGAACGGCTCGCCTACATGAAGGAGCCGTACGCGGATGCACCGGACACATCCGCCTCCGCTCGCCCAAATGCTGGCGAGCTTCGGCGAGACCCGGCCGTAGCGGTCTCCGACCGCGAAGGCCGGGGCCGGTTGAACCTGCCGCAGAGCCGCATCGACGAGTTCGTGGGCTGGGCCTACGGCTCTGAAGACCCGCTACTCGTACATGCCATCGGCGACGCGGCCCTCGACGCCTACCTCACGGCGCTCGAGAAGACCGGTCGCCCCGAAGTGTGGCGCGCCAAGCGGCCGCGCATTGAACATGGCGACATGCTGTCGGACGACTTGCTGACCCGCGTCAAGGCTCTTGGCGTCGTGGTTGCCGTGAACCCGTTCCACTTCATGTTTCCCGATGTCTACCTCGCGCGCCTTGGTCCTGCCCGCCAGGCATGGATGATGCCCGTGAAGGCGATGCTTGAGCGCGGCATCCCGGTGGCGATCGGGTCCGACGGCCCGATGAACCCGTTCATGAACGTGCTGTGGGCCGCGACCCATGCGGCCAATCCCTCGCAGGCGCTGACGCGCGAACAGGCGGTAACGGCCTACACCAGAGGGTCGGCTTTCGCGGAGTTCACCGAGCGCGATAAGGGGCAGTTGGCGGTCGGCATGCTTGCCGACCTCGCCGTGCTGTCGGCTGACCTGTTCACGGCGCTCCCCGGGCAGATTCCGGCCATCACCAGCGTGCTCACCATGGTGGGCGGGAAGCCGGTTCACGACGCGGGCGTCATCCGGCCATAATCAGTAGAGATGTTCTCTGACCTGCGCGGCTTCCTGGATCACCTCCGCCGTGATCGCGATCTCGTTGAAATCAGCGCGCCGGTGGACCCGGTCCTCGAGGCGGCTGAGATCCACCGCCGGGTGATTGCCGCCGGCGGACCGGCTTTGCTGTTCACCAACATCAAGGGAGCGGCCTTCCCCCTGGCCACCAACCTGTTCGGCACGCCCCGGCGTGCGGAGCTGGCGTTCGGCAAGCGGCCGCTGGACTTCATCAAGCGCGTCGTCCACCTGGCGGAAACGGTGCTGCCGCCGACGCCCGCCAAGCTGTGGGGCGCGCGCGACATTGGCCTCGACCTGCTCAAGGTCGGCACGAAACGCCTGGCGACCGGCCCCATTCGAGAAGTAGTCACGTCGGACGTGCGCCTCGATCAACTGCCGGTGATCACCTGCTGGCCCGATGATGGCGGTCCGTTCGTCACGTTCCCGCTCGTCTACACCGAGCATCCCGAGAAGCCGGGTCATAACCTGGGCATGTATCGCATGCAGGTGTACGACAAGGCCTCAACTGGGATGCACTGGCAGATTGGCAAGGGCGGCGGCTTTCACTATGCCCGCGCCGAGGCGCGCAACGAGGCGTTGCCCGTCACCGTGTTCCTGGGCGGCCCGCCGGCGCTGATTCTCTCGGCCATCGCGCCGTTGCCAGAGAACGTGCCAGAACTCATGCTGGCATCGCTGATCGCCGGCGAGCGCCTGCCGCAGGTCGCGGGGCCCAATGGGCATCCGCACCCACTGATTGCGAGCGCCGAGTTTGCCTTGATGGGGCAGGTCGCGCCGCGGCGGCGTCGTCCCGAAGGACCGTTCGGTGATCACTACGGTTACTACTCGCTGGAGCACGACTACCCGGTGTTCGACGTGCGCCAGATTGCGCATCGCAAGGATGCGAT